>CAZTEN010000001.1:0-25655 GCA_964612495.1 uncultured Tissierella sp.
ACTAAATCAAAAAATAAATCAATTAAAAGAATGGTTAATAGAAAAACAATTAAGCCCCATAGGTCCTATTGAGTTAGCACGTTATAATCCTCCTTTCGTTCCTGGATTTCTTAAAAGGAATGAAATATTAATGGAAATTCAACGAATTAGTGATTAAATATTTTACTAAGATATTCAAATAATACTAAGAAAGTGGGTATAAACAATGATTATCTCAAATAAAATAATAGAATTACTTCAAGGAGAAAAAGTTTGTTGTTTAGCTACATGTAAAGAAAATGAACCCTATCTTTCGTTAATGAACTTCACCTTCGACGAAGAAAGTCAAAGAGTTATTTTAAGTAGTAGAAGGAATAGCAAGAAATTTAAAAATATATTGAGCAATAAAGAAGTATCTCTACTCATTCACAATGATAAGCCTGGAATAGCCTTAGAGGATATAATCAGTGTTACCATTAATGGTAAGGCCTATGAAGAAAAAGATGAGAAAAAGGATTACTATCAAAAAATACATGTAACAAAACATATTGATTGTCATCAATTCATTATTGGAGATGAGATTGCTATATTATCAGTATCAATTGATAGAATTCATACCTCTGATATTCATGATCAAGTAACAACGGGGTAAATTAAGGCTGTAAAGGCAGCTTAATATTCTGAAATTACTATACAATAATCAATTAGTTATGTCATTTAGGAGCACAAAGTTATAGGATGAAAAATATTTTTTAAATTCAAGCAATAAAAGATAGGTAGGGTTATAACCCTACCTATAAATATATTCATTAATCAATCTTAAGTATCTTTTTAAAAAGGCCTGTTAACTTATTTTCACTCTCGCTTTTATCCTTATTTGAGCCCCATTCCTTAATCTTCTTAGGTTGTTTTCCTCCACAGCAATTTGACAATATTAAAACCTCCTTACAGTGAAATTCATTTGTTTTTACTTAATTAATTATAACAGAATTGTCTTTTAAAGTATAGCGAAATAGTAGGATATAGAATACAAAGTACTGGGTATAGATTTTTGAACTCTCTTTTTTGTTGTGAATAATAGGTAAGAAGATTAAAAGGGTATAATATTCATAGAAGGGGATGATTCACTTGAAGAATAAAAAGGTATTAATACTATTTATATTGATGATTTTCTTAAGCCTCAGTGCATGCTATAAGGTGAATAATAAAGATGGTAGTAATAATAATAAACAAAAAAATGAAGAATCGACTGTATATGTAGAGATAATTGATAGGTTTGAAAATATGGAAATATCTGATTGGTTGGATGAGAATACAGTAGTCGTGTCCAAGGAAAATCAAGCATTGGATAAAATGAGTCTATTGGAATTATCTGATTATTATCCTAGAAGCTTATATCTATATAATATTAGTACTAATGAATATAAGCTGTTAAAAGAAGAGGAAAATCTCTTTCTTGGAGGAGCAACTCTTTCCCAGGATAATAATCATCTATTATATTATGAATTCGCATTAGGGGATTTGGCTTATTATGTGATGGATATTCATACTTCAGATGGATTTGGTATTCAAGGTGATAGCTTTGGGGGCGCTATTAGTGCTGTTTGGGATGGCAATGAGGTTTTTGGTGCCACTTACAACAATACTATTTATCGAGCAAGTAGCACAGGAAAAATTACCATATTGGATGAGGTAGGAGAGGAAGGTTTATATATAGTAAGAAAGATTAAGGATTACATCTATTACAATACTTCTTACGACCAAGATTTAGTTATGTTCAATATGAATACAGGTGAGAAAGTAGAGCTAGGTATAAAGAATGTTTATGACCTAATTCCATCCCCCAATGGTAATCAGATGTTGATATTACAAGGTGATGATAGAAAAAGCACTTTGTTTATTTCCGACTTAAATGGCAGCAATAAAGTAGTGATTGCAGAAGGTGAAGGAATTGGTGGAGCTTCTTGGTCACCGAATGAGCAGCTGATTGCATATAGAATGAGAAGCAGTAAAGAAGGCTCAGAAGGTAATAGTCTCTATATCTATGATGTGAAAAATAATGAATCCATTATTATAGTAGATGATATACTTGATGCTATAACAAGTTGGAGTCCTTCCGGACAAAAGTTGGCCTATACTGAATCGGATGGAGTGCAATACAATAGCAATATCATACACTTAATCATTGAATAATTCGCCACGCATTCTTTTGACTTTAGTCATGAGTTAGTGTCAACAAATGTTAAATATATTTGTAAAACTTAGTATATAATGGGGTCTAGGGTAGGGAAGTAATAATTGTTATTTTGGAATCAATTGATAAAATAAGGATATTTTGGATATATGTTAAGTGAGAATTAAAAAATAGGAGTAATTCCTATGAAGCTTAGGTTAATACTTCTAATAATATTTGTAATGTCTTTAATCATTCTTATTCAAAGCATAAAGGCTAAAAATAAGATATTGGCTGTAATTGCAGGGATAGTTATGACGATAACTTTTGGCTATGCAATGTTTATATTGTTCGTGTTCTTACCACGCTGATTGAAGGAAATAGGTAATTAAGTAATATTGTATAGGCTTCAACTCTAAACAAGGTTGGAGCCCTTTTTAGTTCAAGCTATTTACAAACCTACTTATTCATAACATACTTAGTAGTAAGACTAAAAGAAGGAAGGGATAATATGAAAAAGTGTTTTCTTTTTGATTTGGATGGAACCGTGACGGACCCCATGTTAGGAATAACAAAAGCAGTACAATACGCCTTAGAACAATTCGATATTGGTATAGAAGACCTAAATACATTAACAAAATTTATAGGGCCTCCTTTAAAGGACTCCTTTATGGAATACTGTAACTTTAATGAGGAAGATGCTGAAAAAGCTATTAAATACTATAGAGAATATTATTCAGATAAAGGCTTATATGAAAATTTTGTGTACGAAAACTTTGAAAATATTCTTATATCATTGAAACGATTGAATAAGACAATAATTATTGCAACTACAAAGCCAACTGCTTTTGCTGAAAGAATTCTTGAGCATTTTAATCTCAATGGTTATTTCGATTTTGTTGCGGGGAGTAATCTTGATGGGACAAGAACTAAGAAGGCTGATATTATAAGGTATGCTTTGGAGCAAAATGGAATTAAAAAACTCGCAGAAGTTATCATGATAGGGGATAGGGAACACGATATTATTGGGGCAAAAGAAGTTGGAATAGATTCCGTGGGTGTTCTATATGGTTATGGTAGCTACGAAGAAATGCAACAACACGGAGCAGATTATATAGTGAAAAATGTAAATGAGTTAAGTGATTTGCTTTTGAAATTATAACGAGGCGAAGATATCCCTCACCTCTTAAACGATAAATCGTTGCGGTAGTGTGATGAAATTGCTATGCAATTTCTTCCGTTACTTAAACTATAGGGCTACCTATATTGAAGAAAGCTATAGACTCAGACGGACTAAAAATTAAGTATGTGAATATCTGGGTATATATTACGTGAGGAGGAAAATTAAATGAAAATCTATTTTTTCCCTAAATCATTTGTAGGAAGACTATCTCTCATTATTGCTATTCTAGTTCCTATAGTTAACTTTATATCATTTGCAATAGATACAGCTTTGCCATATCTAATGCTATTTTTAATCTTTGCATGGTTAATACTAGGAATCATTGCTTTGATAAAGCGTGATTGGTCAATAGTAACTATTATTTCTGTAATAATCGCAATATCAACTTTAACCCAGTTACGTGGATACCCAGGACCGTTTAATTAACTAAAAATAGTCGCTAAAAAGCTTACCATGATTGGTCACCGCCAGTAGAGGAGAATTATTTTCTAACTGGCAGTATTTTTTGCCTTTGACAATATTATAGATGGATAGCATGATATAACATGGTCAAAAATAGAAATCAAATCAATTATTTTGTATAATCTAGAAAGGGTAATTATTTTATGGTTTGATTTTTTTCTGAAATTGGTATACAGTAATCAATTAGTAATGTCATTTAGGAGTACATTCTTATGATAACGAAAATTCCAAAAGGATAAGGATGTGAATTATTATGTTACAAATACTAAAAACGGTAGAAGAGAATGGCTTAGTTAAATTAGAACAATATGATCAAATTGTTGAAGGAGCTTGGATTAACCTTATTAGACCTTCAGCAGAAGAAATGGAAATGGTAGCAAATACACTAAAGGTTCCTATAGACTTTATTCGAGATGCCCTTGACGAAGAAGAGAGAGCTAGAATAGAGACGGAAGATGGATACACATTAATTATTATTGATATTCCGATTCTTAGTGTAGAAGAACATTCTGGTTTGTATTCTACTATACCAATGGCTATTATAATTGGTGATTCAAATATTATTACGGTATGTTTGAAGGAGAATAACATACTTAATGATTTCTCTAGCTCCAAAGTAAAAGCTTTTTACACCCATAAAAAAACAAGGTTTTTATTTCAAATCCTACACAAAAATGCTACTTATTATCTCCAATACTTAAGACGTATTGACAAAAAGAGTAATAAAATAGAGAAAGAATTGCATAGATCCATGAAAAATAAAGAACTAATTCAGCTTTTGGATTTAGAAAAGAGTTTAGTTTATTTTAGTACATCCTTAAGAAGTAATGAAGGTATATTGGAAAAGATAATGAGACTTAAACCAATAAAAATGTATCCGGAAGATGAAGACCTTTTAGAGGATGTAATCATTGAAAATAGACAGGCAATAGAAATGGCTAATATATATAGTGGGATTTTAAGTGGAACAATGGATGCCTTTGCGTCGATAATATCAAACAATTTAAATATAGTGATGAAATTTTTAGCTTCAATCACTATTGTTTTATCAATACCCACAATTGTGGCTAGTTTTTTTGGAATGAATGTACTCGTACCTATGGGAAATAACCCCCATGCATTTTTAATTATTTTTATCATGTCCTTTGTTATTTCTGGAATATTAGGGTGGTTCATGTTCAAGAAAAACTTATTCTAAAAAATATTAAGAGTATTTCATAGCAATCTACGATATAAACATATCGTTAACCTTAATAGATTTAAAATTGATTAACCAATCAATAAGTAAAGTCCAGCCTATAATAATACATATTATAGGCTGGACTTTACTTTGCTTCTTTATTACTTTTCTAATTCACAGGTTAGTCTTTAGTGCAATCACTACTGCTAAGACTTTAGGGTGAAAGATAGTGTTAGATATTACTAAGCTCACTCTTGCTTAATTTATTTTTTAATTGTCTAAAATCAACATTTGCATAGAACAATCCTGCCAATATAATAAATACTCCAAGCCACTGCATTTTAGACAATTCTTCTGAAAGTACAATTCTTGCAGTTAAGAGTCCTGTAATCGGCACCAGTAATGATATGGGTGATATCATACTTAGGGGATATTTTGATAAAAGATTATTCCAGAATCCATAAGCAAATAATGTAGCTGCAAATCCTAAATATAGCACTGCAAAAATAGATATAGGGTTTAAATTAGTTAATGAATTTATAAGTGTTGCAGGTGTATCTATTAAAAG
The DNA here is from genome assembly GCA_964612495.1 of uncultured Tissierella sp. Taxonomy (GTDB): domain Bacteria; phylum Bacillota; class Clostridia; order Tissierellales; family Tissierellaceae; genus Tissierella_B. The sequence goes on from CAZTEN010000001.1 coordinate 5,546, forward strand.
AGCAAGGCCCAACATAGGTATAGGAGGAACGAGGCTTCCCCATATAACTAGGCTTAACATATCTAGTTTTTTCCCTCTTTCTGCAGCATTTCTTGACATTAATCGTGCAACTATATTTGACATAGACCAAAATATAGGGGCACATATAGTTAATAAAAGTGCTCCCAAGGGTATTGATGAAATTCCATTTGAAACAGATACAAATCCAATAACGGATAGTCCTACAGTAGCAATTACTATACCCAATAATTGTTTAGCTACTAACTTTTCTTTTAAAAATATTGCTCCTAAAAACGGTGATATAAATGCTTGTAATTGTACAACTATAGAAGCAAGCCCAGCCGGCATCCCAATTTCCATTGCATAGAATAAACAACCGAATTGAGCCACTCCAACTAAAAATCCATAAAGCAATATGTACTTCCATTCAACATTTGGCTTCTTTATAAAAAACACAGCAGGAAATGCTACTAATAAATATCTTAAAGCAACTAATAGCATAGATGGTACCCCATTTAAACCTATGCTAATAACGGTAAAATTAGCACCCCATACTATTACTACTAACAAAGCCAATAAAAGATCCTTTCTCTTCATGTTATAAGTCCCCTTAGTAAAATTTAATATGATAATATTATCATAATTAGTTGAATTTCACAATTAGGAAGGGCAAATGAAAAGTCGTGCCTATTGCAAAACCCTTAAATTAATGTAATAATAACTTCTAAGTCTTTTGTTTGTTTTAGAGAATATATATACATCTAAGGAAGGAGACGATATAATTGAAAGAATTTAGAGAAGTTATTAAGAGGTTGTTAATACCTATGATTCTAATTATTGCATTAGGGCTTACAGCTTGTGGTGATATTGGTGACCATGAAGCAGAAGCAATAAATGGTGGATTAGTTACCATGGAAAGCAAGGTATATTTAAAGGTACATTTTATAGATGTAGGCCAGGGCGATTCAATTCTTATTCAGCAGATAAGTGGCGATACAAGGCACAATATGCTTATAGACGCTGGTAACAATTGGGATGGCAATTATTTAGTTGATTACCTTAAGAAACAAGGTGTTAACAGTTTAGACTACCTAATAGGCACTCATCCACATGCGGACCATATCGGTGGATTAGATGAAATTATTAACAACTTTAATATAGAAAAAGTACTAATGCCTAGAGTAACAAGTAATACACAGATTTTTTTGGATGTAGTAACAGCAGTGAAAAATAAGAACTTAAAGATTACAACTCCCCTTGTAGGAGATGAATATATATTAGGAGATGCAAAGTGGGTTGTTTTAGCACCTGCTAATAAGGAGTATGGAAATTTTAATGATTATTCAATTGTTACAAGATTAGAATTTGGAGACAATAGCTTTATATTTACTGGTGATGCTGAGGAATTATCTGAGTCTGAGATTCTTCAAAATCCAAATATCCAAGGTATTGAATCAAATGTACTTAAGTTAGGTCATCATGGCAGCAGGGGGTCTACATCCGATAGTTTTTTAAGTGCTATTAGTCCTCAATATGCAGTGATATCAACTGGTGTAGATAATAGCTATGAACACCCTCATGGGGAAATACTGGAGAAATTAAAGAAAAGAGATATAGAAATACTTAGAACAGATATGATGGGAACTATTATTATTACTTCAGATGGTAATAATTTAAGCATTGAGACAGGTGATGTGCTTATAGACCATAGTGAAGGTGAAAAAGTTCCTATGGTTGAAATTTCAGACCTTGATAAAAAGGGAGAATTGCTTACAATTAAAAGTATATGGGATAAAGATACAGATATGACTGGATGGAAGCTGGTATCAGTTAGAGGCAATCAGGAGTTCATATTTCCATCATATATTCTAAAGGCAGGTACAAGTGTTACAGTAGGTGGATTTGACTCTAGGGATATAAGTGATTTTCTTTGGGAAGAGGGTAATGGAATTTGGAGTAATTCAGATTCAGATCCGGCAGAACTTTATGATGGAAGTGGAAATTTAGTAAGCAAATTTGATGACTGATGATTTCAAATGAACAGAGGGATGCTATGGATATAATAATTGATCGCTTTGAAGGTAAGTTTGCTGTTGTAGAACTGGAAGATAAGAGGATGATTAATATGCCTATGGAATTAGTTCCAGAGGAAGCCAGGGAAGGGGATATCCTTGTGATACAAGTTTCCTTGGACAAAACAGAAGACCTAAAGAGGAAGATTGAAAAAGAAGTAGAGGGATTATGGGAGTAGCAAACAAAAAACTGTCCGGATTATGGACAGTTTTTTGCTTGGTAGCTCTTATCTCCTTTACTCAAATAAATAGCTTGTCATGGACAGAGAGCCCATAATACAATCATCATTAAAGACAGTTGCTTTTTCTTCTCCACTCAAGGCACCTAGAACATATAGTAGGGGTGCATAGTGGTCGGATATTGGGACCGCCAGTTTCCCGGGGTCGCCTATGTTTTTATAATCGATTACATTTTGGTGATTTCCTTGTAAGATGCTGTTTTTTATATATCCATCGAATTCTTCAGCCCAGTCATAGCCCCCTTGCATCTTCCAATTGGCCTTGCTTAGATTATGGGTAACATTGCCGGAACCGAATATTAGAACTCCTTCTTTACGAAGTTCAGCAAGCTGCTTTCCTATCTGGTAATGGTCTTCCATAGAAGCATACCTATCCACGCTTAGCTGAATCAATGGAATATCAGCCTTTGGGTACATTCTATGTAATACTGACCAAGTACCATGGTCATATCCCCAGGTGTTATCGATTTCTATGTCCCGTTCTACCAGTTGCATAGTCCTATTTACAAGTCTTTTAGACCCTTTGGCATCATATACAATTTTATATAGCTCTTCCGGAAATCCATACATATCATAAATTGTCTTAGGAGATTCTTCATCCATTATCCTAGTTTTGTTAGTATACCAATGAGCCGAAATAGACAATATAGCTTCAGGTCTTGGTATTCTTTCGGCCATAGCTTCCCATTGACGCACGAATTTGTTATCCTCTATTGCATTCATAGGAGAACCATGTCCTATAAATAATGTAGGCATTTGTTTCATTTTAACTACCCCTTTCAATATCTCTAAAAGTTTGTATTCTAGTCATAAGATAATAATACCCATTTACTGAAGGATGAAATATTATTTGAAGATGTATTTTCCTTTGCTGAACATTAAATAGTTGTCAACCAGTATTAGATATTTTAATAGAAGCTTAAAATCTATAAAAAATACCTATTTGTCATCCTAGCTCCTATATTGTAATATGTAATCTGTTGAGGAAAAATATAATGGAGGTATGAAAGAAGATGAAAAAGCAATCATTAAAACTAATGTCTATTTTTCTTCTATTAACATTAGTACTAGTAGGATGTGGACAAGCGGCAGAACCAGCAGTACCGGCAGAACCAGAAGCAACAGCAAATGAAATGAAATATGTTTCACCTGAAGATTTAAAGGCTGATATTGAAACAGGTTCAGGAGAATATATTATCCTAGATAATAGAAAATCAGAAGACTTTGGCAAAGGTCATATTAAGGGTTCTATACTTGCAGACATGGATGCAGCTAACAAAGGTGGAGACAATGAAGCAGGAATAGCAAACCTTAAAGCAGCCCTAACGGAAGCAACAGGAAGCGAAACTGGGGATGCAGATGCTAAATATGCATTAGTTTGTTACTCAGGTAAATCATATGCACAAAAAGCAACTGATTTATTGATTGAAATGGGAGTTTCAGGAGACCAAATCTACACTTTAGAAGGTGGTATGAAAGCATTAGAAGAAGCTGGAGACACTTATAAAGGAATTCTAGAGTAATTAGTAAGAAAAGAGGCTATTAAAGGCTATTCATTTAAGTATTTAAGTGGATAGCCTTTTGTTTAGGAATTTGAAACTATTATAACGAGGCGAAGATATCCCTCACCTCTTTAGGTGGCGGGTACAGATAAGGCTAAACAGGTGGCGTGTCTTAATCACCCACCTCGTTGCAATGGTGTGAAGTAATTGCTATGCAATTACCTCTGATATTTAAAAGTTGAGGTGGAATATGAAAGAAAAATTACTGAAGCATTTATCTAAAATAATCCTTATAGGAATTATCCTTATTTCTGTTTTATTGTATTTATTTAACCCTAGTATAAATCAATTAGTAAAAAATATAATTGCAATGTTTGCTACAGGAGATTTTGAAGTAGTTAGAGAATTTATTAGTGAATATGGAACTTATGCAATGTTGGTATCTGCTTTACTAATGATATTTCAATCAGTAATGGCACCACTACCGGCATTTTTACTTACATTTGCCAATGCTAATTTGTTTGGATGGTGGCAAGGGGCTATCTTATCTTGGTCAAGTGCTATGTTAGGAGCTGCCCTATGTTTTTATATATCCCGTGTTTTGGGTAGAGATGTAGTAGAGAAATTGACTAGTAAGACAGGGTTAGAGAACCTAGATAAATTCTTTGATAAATATGGTAAACATTCTATATTAATTGCTAGATTATTACCTTTTATGTCTTTTGACATAGTTTCTTATGCTGCAGGTCTTACTTCTATGGCCTTTGTACCATTCTTTATAGCCACTGGCCTAGGCCAATTACCGGCAACTATAGTTTATTCATATGTTGGAGGAATGCTAACAGGGGGAGCAAGATTATTAGTTACAGGACTTCTTATACTATTTGCTTTATCAGTCCTAGTTGTATTAATAAAGAATATATATAATTCAAAAAAGACCAGAACAAACTAATCAAGTAAGATTAGAAGGAACTAAAGGAAAATGAAGATGAAAAGATATAGAAAAGCTTTTATTTTTATATTTATAATAGCTATTGGGGTATTTTTAAATAGAAAATATCAATTGAGCTCATATTTAACAGACCCTAATAATTTGAAGAATATTAGCCAAATGGTAGAGGAAAATTATTTATTAGCAGTATTTTTCTACCTTCTTTTTACCATATTGGGCTCATCATTATTAGCCTTGCCTGGAGTCACCTTCGCTGTTATATCAACAGGTTTATTTGGTCCTTGGATAGGGTCTTTATACTGTCTAGTAGGGACAACTATAGGAGCAACTATGTCTTTTCTTCTAAGTAGGTACTTATTAAAGGATTCAGTAGAAAACCTAGTAAAGAAGAATCCACGACTATATGATATAATACTTGAAACAAATTCAGAAAAAGAGTTTTTAATTCTAATGATAACTAGACTCTTGCCGATATTTCCTTTTAATCTTCAGAATTTCGCCTATGGAATCACTAATGTTTCTCTAGTAACCTACACCGTAGGGACATTTTTATTTATGATTCCAGGGATAATTATCTTTAGCATAGCTACAGAAGGACTAATAAATGCTGAAAGCAGAAATAGGATGTTTGTTCTAGGATCTGTAATTCTAATTTTGATGGTCATAATAGGGAAATTATTATATAAGAAATATAAAAAATTAACATTAGGGGAAGGCAATGAAAGATAAAGTACTTGTTTTTTTTACAAGGATACCTACTTTAGGTAAAACTAAAACTAGATTGGAAGGTTTTTTAAGTAAAGGCCTATGTGTAAAGCTTCAACTAGCTTTTATTAAAGATATATATAACAATTTAAAATCCATGGGAATAGACATTATTGTATGTTATTCAGCCCATGGGGACTTAGATGTCTTAAAGGAAATTATCCAGGAAGATATACCTTTTATAAGGCAAGAAGGCCTTAGCCTAGGAGAAAAGATGCATAATGCCATATCCTATTCTCTTAAAAAGTACCACAAATCTGTTTTAATAGGAAGCGACCTTCCTTTGATAGATAAAGGGGATATAGAAGAAGCTTTTGAAATACTGGAGAATAAGGATTTAGTCATATCTCCTACCTATGATGGAGGCTATTATTTAATTGGAATGAAGGAAGAAAATAAAGAAATTTTCAATATGAAGTACAGCACAAACTCAGTATTTGATGAGACTATAGATAAGATAAAAAGTCTCGATAAGTCATATGGACTAGGTAATTACCAATTAGATATAGATGAGAAGGAAGACTTCTTAAAACTATATGGAATATTAAAAGAAGATGAGAATATTCCTTGTGATAATACTAGAGAGCTACTTAGAGAAATTATGGAAAAACGTGAGGTTATATGAGTAAAATAGAGTTAGATAATATAAGAAATAATAAAGACTTTATGGAAAGATTTGAAATGGAAGATAAAGTCTTTACTCTCTTAGGTCAAGGAGAATACAATATCAACTATATCTTTAATTCAAAATCTTATAATAGGAAATTAATTTTAAGGATAGCAACCCATAGCCAAATGGATTTAGAAGACCAGATTAGCTATGAATATGAAACATTAAAACTATTGAATAAAACTAACAGGACCCCTAAGCCAATCTATTGTGACCATACAAAAGAATTGATCCCTTATGGGTTTTTAGTTATGGACTACCTGCCCGGAAGGTATTTAGATTATAAAAAGGACTTGAAATTTGCAGCTCAAATTTTGGCAGATGTTCATAATGAAGAAGTCCCAAAAGATAATCACTTGATAAAGCCTGAAGCTCCGATAGAGGCAATCTATGAAGAATGCTTGAGGATGTTCGAGACATATGGGACCTATAATAAAGGTGATTTGGAAATTAAGAAATTTATTGAAAAACTCTTAGAGAAGGGAAAAAATATCAAGACCATTGATATAGGTAATAGGACTATTATAAATACAGAGCTAAATTCAGGAAATTTCCTTATCAATGGGGAAGGAAAATGTAACTATTTAGTGGACTGGGAGAAGCCCCTTTATGGATATCCTGCCCAAGATTTAGGTCATTTCTTAACACCAACAACTACATTTTGGAAGACGGATATTATTTTATCTAGGGATGAGATTTCCTTATTTTTAAAGGAATACTGTAAGCATTCAAAGCAATACAAGGATGAGAAAATCCTTTGGGATTCTGTAAAAAATTATCTTTCTATGAATTGTTTAAGGGGTATAACCTGGTGTGCTATGGCCTATGTAGAATATCAAGCTCCGGACAAGCTTATATCCAATGACTATACTTATAAGAAGATTAAATCCTATTTATCCATAGACTTCTTAAATATGATAAAGGATGAGTATTTAAATGAGTATTAATCTAGATAAGAAGATTTCCATTATCATCCCGGTATACAACGAAAGCTCTACAATATCTTCGTTAATGGATAATTTAGACCTCTTTAAAGACTCTTGTGAAATCATTTTTGTAGATGGCCGCAGCAGTGATAGGAGCCCCAAAATAATCCAAGAAAGATATAGGGTCATTTCTTCTCCTAAAAAGGGTCGAGCCAATCAGATGAACTATGGGGCCAGTCTTTCAAAAGGTGAAATACTCTTGTTTTTACATGCAGATAGCCTTTTGCCTAAAGATGCCCTTATCCAAATCCATGATATAATCAGTGAAGGATATAAAGTTGGGTGTTTTAAGCTTAAATTTAAGAGTTCTCATCCTCTTATGAAAATATGCGGATTTATGTCTAATCTAAGAGTACTATTAAGAAACATAGCCTTTGGTGACCAAGGTATATTCATAAATAGAAGCTATTTTTATGAAATAGGAGGCTTCAAAGAGTTACCCCTTATGGAAGATTATCAATTGTCCATGACCATAAAGGCCAAGGGCGAAAAAATTGCTTTAGCTAAGTCAAAGATAGAAACTTCTGAAAGGCGTTTTACCAAGAATGGTAGGTTAAGGACTATGGCAAAGATGCAAAGACTTCAACATATGTATCGTAAGGGAGCAGATATCGAAGTAATTGCAAATTTATATAGATAAGGGGTGGGGACTTGAAAACAAATCATGAAGAATGCATAGACTGTGGTAAATGTACTAAAAGTTGTTTGTTCTTAAAAAAATATAAAATAAATTTGAAAGAGTATGCTGACCTACCTGATTTAGCTTACAATTGTTATCTTTGTGGAGAATGCAAAAGAGTTTGCCCAGTTTCTATAGATGGTCGACAGTTATCTTTGAATTTGAGAGAAAAAAAGATAAAGGAAGGTTACAAATTAAGTAGGAATGGCTATGGTGTCTTATTGCTAGAAAAAAGAAACTATATTTTTAAAAATTATAAGAATATAAATAGTAATCTAGCTTTTTTTCCAGGATGTAATTTCCCGGCATATTATCCTGCTACCACTAAAAGCATTTCAGAAAAACTTAAAAAAAGTTTTAGAATTTCTACTATATTTGATTGTTGCGGTAAGCCTATATCCGATTTAAATATGAAGAAGGAAAAAGAAGAAATAAGTAATAGGCTGAATAATAAATTTAAGGAACTAGGGATTGAAGAGCTAATACTCCTATGCCCAAATTGCTATTATTATTTTCAGGATAATTTGGATATTAAGGTATCAATGATATATGAGCATGATGATATAATGGATAGCTTAATTCCCAAGGGCCATGATAACAAGATAGAAGGACCACTGTTTTTACCATGCCCTGATAAGGACGATAGGACAATCTATAAGATGCTGGAAAAATACTTTGATAAAAATAAGATTCAAGAAATAAAAGAAATCCAATGTTGTGGTGCAGGAGGTTGTGCATCTATAAAAGAAAAGCAGTTGACTAAGGATTTGCAAGAAGGCTTTAAGAAATATGAAGAAAAAATATACCTTTATTGTGCTACCTGTTCAGGTATGATAACAAAGTCAAATCCTAATGTTGAACATATCCTGTGTAAGTTGCTTAATACAAATGAGCAGATTTCTGAGGGGATAAAATCTGTAAAGAATAGGGCCTTGTTCTCTATAACAAGGAGATGAAAGGCTTATTCAGGAATGAAGATAAGCCTTTTTTCATCTAAGTCTACATCAACCCTATCCCCTTGGAGAATATCTGTAGGGGCATAGACTATACTTTCTAAGTTTAAATTTTTATCTATATTAGCAAGTTTCAGCAGATAATTATCCCCTTTGTAAATCTTATCTACTACCTTAAATACACCGCTTTCAGCTTTTTTCACCTTAACTGCAAGAGGTCTTACTAGGCATTTATATTTTCCTTGAGCCTTATTTATATCAAAAGAAAATACTTCGCTTATAAAACTCTTATTTATTACTTGACCATCGATGTAGACTCCTTGGGCAAAATAATCAGCTACTATGGTATTTACAGGGTTTTTAAATATATTCTCAGGGGTATCATATTGCTGGATTTGTCCATTATGCATAAAAGCTATTTTATGGGACATGGTCAAGGCCTCTTCTTGATCATGGGTAACTAATATGGTAGTTATCTTGTATTCTCTTTGTAGGTTTAGGACTAATTCTCTCATGTCCTTTCTTAGGTTGATATCAAGGTTAGAGAAGGGCTCATCCAACAATAGAAGAGCAGGCTCGGCTGCAAGAGCTCGGGCAAGGGCTACCCTTTGCATTTGACCTCCGGAAATTTCTTCAACATGCCTATCTTCAAATCCCTTTAATTGGACCTTGTCCAATAATTCTATGGCTTTTTGTCTGCATTTAGACTTATTAGCCCCCATCATCTTTAATGGAAAGGATATGTTTTCTGCTACTGTCATATGAGGGAACAGTCTAAAGTCTTGAAATACAATAACGGTTTTTCTTTTATGAGGGGGTATTTTGTCTGCTAGATTACCACCCAATATGATAGACCCTTCATCTTGTTTTATAATACCTGCTATGGTTTTTAGCATAGTGGATTTTCCGCATCCTGATGCTCCTAAGAGAGAAATAAATTCGCCATCATGAACTTTTAGATCTATGGACTTTAAAATCTCCTTATTAGATAAGACCACAGATATATTCTTTAATTCTAATTCCATTATAAATTCTTCTCCTTATTTTGAAATGATAAGCTCTTAATGAGTCTATCCATAATTATAAAAACAGTAAGTGTAGAAAAAACAAATACCAAGGCATAGGCAGACCCTATGGTCCGGTCTCCCTTTGAAATAAAGGGGACCATAAGTGTACTTAGGGTTCTTATTTTTCCTCCACCAATTAATAGGGTAAGGAAGTATTGGCTAAAGGAAGTGATATAAGCCATGTTCATAGAAGCCATTATTCCGGGAGAAAGAAGGGGTAAGCTAATATATATAAATGATTTCAAAGGGGATGCCCCTAATACATAGGCTTGTAATTCCATCTTTTCTCCTATAGATGATGTTAAATCCCTCATAATATTTATAGAATAAGGGAGGGTGTAGATTAGGTGTACGATTATTACCCCAAGTAGGGTATCAGCTAAGGACATCCTAATAAATACTACATGAATACCCATGGCAAATACGGTGGCGGGAACTAGATTTGGAGCCATACCTAAGAGCTTGATTAATCCCTTACCAAAAAAATCGTAAAATACCAAGGCACGTGCGGTCATTGTTCCAACTATTGCTGATAAAGCTGCAACAGTTATTGAAAGTAAGATGCTGGAGACCAAGGTTGGCAACACCTTTGCATAAGGTGTAAATACCTCTTTAAGAGCCCTTAGGGAAAAGGATGTTGGGAATATACCGGGCCAAGGCCACCTGCTTGCAAAGGTCCAAAGGACAAGGATTAGCAAGGGGCCAACTATTGTAAATACAACAAGATATAAGAATAGCTTTAAGGATTTATTTGAACTAGTATCTTTCATGGACATCACCTTTAATTCTTTTCTTCTTTTTAACTAGATAATATATACCAGCCATAGTCCAGGTTACTCCTAATATTAATCCATTCATGGCCATAGCATAAGGTCTATGCCGTAAATCAGGATGCATATATTCGATATGAGCTTGGACCGGTAATGCCTTAGGCATAGTTGCCCCCAATAAAAATGGTAGATCATAAGCTCCAAAGGAAAATGTTAAAATAATTAAAAAGGCCTTGCTTATGGCAGGCATACTTAGGGGCAGGGTTATATAGAAGAAAGATTTTAATCTAGATGCACCTAAGTTCTCTGAAGCTTCTCCTAAAGTCTTATTTATAGAGTTCATTAAAGCCAAGGAAAAGTATGCAACAAAGGGGATTTCCTTCCACAGGTATCCTATAATAATTCCAAAGCTATTTTCTGTATACAATAATAGGGGAAAGTCACCTTGTGCATTTATCAAGCCTAAATTATATAGGAGTCTAGCTAGTAATCCGTTTTGTGAAAGAAGGCTTATAGAAAATAAGGCTACTATAGTATGGGGTATAAGGATGGCAAGTTTGATTGTTTGAAGTACTTTACCTTCCGTATGTCCAGTGTAGACCAAGGCACTTGTAAGTATGGTGCCTAAAACAATTGCCAATATAGAGGATATAATGGATATCCTTAAGGATACTTTTAAAGAATCTATAAATGTTGGATTATTAAGTATTTCAATATAATAATCTAAGGTAAAGTTGTTTAAATCAAAGGCTGGAATATATCCAAAGCTTTGGATTATTCCATTTACAAGTCCAAATATAAAAAGAACACCCAACAATACTATGGGCATTATAAGTATATAGGGTGTTTTTTTATTCATAATATTCTACTCCTTAAATAATCCGAATTTTATTTTCCAACTACCTCTTCCGCCCAGAGCTCCTCTATTATAGGAACAAGATTTGCTGGCATCTCAGGTAATCTCTTGCTTAGAAGTTCATCTTGTGGTAGGACTCCTTGTCCTAAATCAACGCTTTCAAATCTAGCTTTTTCTTCAATACTTAATTTGTCATATGAAACTACCGGTAAAGTTCTTAATTCTTCGAATTGACTTTCTTGGACTTCCGCTGAAATAATTTCATTGATTGCTACCATAGCAGCAGCCTTATTAGGTGCATTCTTAGCTATAGCTATATAACTTGTATTTCCTACTGTACCCTTGTCAAATAAGAAAGTTCTTACAGTGTCTTTATATATGCCTTTTTCTATTCCGGTAGCCACTGAATAAGGTCCATAAGACATGGTCATTACAATTTCTCCGTCTTGGAACATATTGTCCACTTCTCCGGAAGTTGCAGGGAAGGTTTTTCCTTCATTCCATAGGTATTTATTTAACTCTCTTAAATAGTCTAAGGCAGGCTCTATTGCCTCTTTAACTACTGCCTTATCCGCTTGCATATCCATAAATTGCTCATAGCCTACTATATCATAAATCAAAGTTCTTACAAAAGCAGATCCTGTGAAATCAGGTAATGCAGGATAGGTTACCCTGCCTTGGTACTTCTTGGCAAATTCCAAAAGTTCATCAGTATTCTTTGGTGTTTCTGGACTTACAGCAGAATCATTTATAAATACCATTTGTGCTTTTCCATAAGGGGCTTCATAATTTTCTATAGGATAGCCGAAGTCATATAAAACTTCTTTATCATTAACATCTATATATTTTTCAGTGTTAGGTAATTTATCAGTAAAGGGTCCAAATAATAGGTCATTTTCTTTAGTAGAATAGAAGTTTTCACCGTTAATCCAGATCATATCGATAGAGCCTTCTTCAAGACCTGCTTGTTTTTCTCCTGATAATTTAGCTAAAATTTCATCGATATTCATACCCACAACATCTAGGGTGATATCGTATTTTTCCTTTAATATTGGAGCCACAGTTTCATTTAACCATCTATTTCTGTTTTCGTCTCCACCCCAGCCATAAAAAGTTACGCTATCTCCTTTGGCTTCTTCAAGTAAGGTATTAAAATCTGCATTTGGGTCAAAGGTTTGTGTTTCTTCCTTTGTGCTTGTTTCTGCTGCAGGTGTTTCGGGTGGATTTGTTCCCCTTGTGCAGCCTACTACTAAAGATAAGGCTAAAATAATTGCTAATAAAGTTGATAATCTCTTAAAATTCATGTTTTCCTCCATATGCTGTGATTTTTGTCCATAACAATTATAGCATATAAAGGTTTTTTTGCTATAAGATAAGTGATAACATTTTTCTATAGGTAATTTTTATTTATTGATTATTTTTTCATTTATTCAAAAAATTCTTTAAAAAAACTAATATTTGTGATATTATAGAATGAATTAATTATCAGATAATTTAAAGGAGTAAAGTATGGATAATATCATTAGAAGGAATTCATCTACAGAACAATATTTCTTTTTTATGGGCCTTAGCTTTTATTATAGCTACGGCTATTTGTCATGAAAATATAGGGTTTTTCTAATCTAATGAGTAGATATATAAATAATACTGTAATACCAAAAGACTCGTTAGGAGTCTTTTTTTTACCCCAAAATATATAGGAGGGCATACTGTGAGAGAGAACTTTGATATACACGAATTTAATATTACCATAATAGGGCTAGGCCTTTTGGGTGGCTCTTATGCTAAGGCCTTAAAAAACCTAAGTCCAAAGAATATATGGGCTGTAGATATAGATGAAAAAGCTCTGAAGGATGGTGAAGAATTAGGGGTAATTAATAAAGGTTATACTAATCCTAAGGAAGCACTTATGAATTCGGACATGGTTATAATATGTTTATATCCTAATCTTGTAAAGAAGTTTATTGAGGAGAATAAGGATTATTTCAAACCTCAAACCATAATCACCGATGCTACTGGGATTAAAAATGGTCTCATAGATGATATCAATAGTATGCTTCCGGAGAATGTAGACTTCGTCTTTGGTCATCCCATGGCTGGACGTGAGAAGAAAGGATTGGAGTACTCATCTGCAGAGGTATTTAAGGGAGCCAATTATATACTTACTCCAAATAGTAGAAATGCTGAGACTTCTCTTTTGATAGTTGAACTGATAGCAAGGGGGATGGGCTTTAAGAGTGTAGTAAGGGTAAATCCCCAAAAGCACGATGAAATAATATCCTTTACATCTCAGCTACCCCACGCAATTGCTGTGGCCCTTATAAATAGCGATAATCTAAATGTGAATACGGGTAAATATATAGGTGATAGCTATAGAGAACTAACGAGGATTGCAAATATCAATGCTGAATTATGGAGTGAGTTATTCATAGGAAATAAGGATAACTTAATCAGTAAGATTGAAGTATTTGAGAAAAAGATGAAATTAATAAAACAAGCAATAATAGATGATGATAAAGATGCACTAGAAAATGAATTCAGGGAATCCAGTAGAAGAAGAACTCAGTTATAGGAGGAAATTATGAATAAAGTACGAATAAATCCTAAAATCCTAAAGGGAACAATAAGCATTCCACCGTCAAAAAGCCTTTGTCACAGGGGAATAATATCAGCAGCTCTTGCCCATGAAGAAAGCACAATATCAAATGTAATATTTTCAGATGATATTAATGCAACATGCCAAGGAATGGAAAAGCTGGGGGCAAGGATTGAAGACCTAGGTCATGGAGTATTAAAGATTAAAGGAAATACTCAGGAAATAGAAAAAGAGATAAATATTGACTCCAAGGAATCAGGCTCTACATTAAGATTTTTAATTCCAATATCCATGCTAAATGACAAGACTAAAGTATTTACAGGCAGAGGTAAGCTGGTTTCCAGACCACTGGAATCATACTATAAGATATTTGATGAGCAAGCTATCATTTACTCCACTGAAAATGGAAACTTACCTCTCGAAATCCAAGGCAAGTTAAAAGCTGGAGATTTTGAAATTGAAGGTAATATTAGCTCTCAATTCATTACAGGCCTCTTATTTACCCTTCCCTTAGTAGATGGGGATTCAAAGATTATAGTTAAGGGAGATTTGGAATCCAAAGGATATGTAGACTTGACCCTAGATACCTTAAATAAATTTGGAATTAGTATAGAAAACAAGGATTATCAAGAATTTTTAATAAAAGGAAATCAGAAATATAAGGCTAGAGATTATAGGGTTGAAGGAGACTTCTCTCAGGCAGCCTTTTGGCTTGTAGGAGGAATCATAGGAGAGGAAATTACATCCCTGGATTTGAATATTGAGTCCCTTCAAGGGGATAAGATAATAATGGACCTTATTAAAGAAATGGGTGGAGATATTGAAATCACCAAAGATAAGGTAATAACAAGAAGGTCTGACACCAAGGGTATAGAAATAGATGCTTCTCAATGCCCTGATATTGTTCCGATTCTGACGGTATTAGCAGCTTTAAGTGAAGGTGAGACTCGAATAATTAACGCTGCAAGGCTTAGAATCAAGGAATCGGATAGACTAAAGGCTATTTCTACGGAATTAAATAAGCTGGGAGCAGATGTACGTGAATTGGAAGATGGACTTGTAATCCAGGGTAAAAAGAGCCTTAAGGGTGGCATAGTAGATAGCTGGAACGACCATAGAATAGCAATGTCATTGGCCATAGCTTCATTTAGATGTAGAGAGGAAGTAATAATTACTAATAGCGATTCAGTTAATAAATCATACCCTCATTTCTGGGAGGATTTTAAAAAGATAGGAGGGGACATTCATGAGCTCAACATGGGGGAATAATATTAAGCTTTCAATATTCGGAGAATCCCACGGAACAGCCATAGGAATAAATATAGGAGGCCTTCCTCCAGGAATTGAATTGGATTTAGAAGAGATAAAAATGGAGATGAAAAGAAGGGCTCCGGGACAAAACCAATTATCTACTCCAAGAGTTGAGAAGGATGAATTTGAAATATTAAGCGGCTTTTTTAACAACAAGACAACTGGGACTCCGCTCTCCATGATTATAAGAAATATGGACACCAGATCTAAGGATTATTCAAGGACTAAGGACTTAGCTCGTCCCGGTCATGCAGATTACAGCGGAGATATCAGATACTTTGGCCACAATGATTATAGGGGAAGCGGCCACTTTTCAGGAAGAATTACCGCTTCAATAGTATTTGCAGGTGCTATTGCAAAGCAAATTCTAAGAAAAAAGAATATATATGTAGGAAGTCATATAAAATCCATAGGTGATATTGAAGAGGATTACTTTGACAGTATGAACCTAAGGCCTGAATTAATAGAGGAGTTGAGAAATAAGAGATTCCCTGTATTGGATGATAAAAAGGGAGAATTGATGGAGGAAGCTATATTAAAGGCTAAAGAGGATGAGGATTCTGTAGGAGGAATTTTAGAAGTTGCTGTAGTCAATCTTCCTGCAGGACTTGGAAGTCCATTTTTTGAATCGATGGAAAGCAACATTGCACATATGATATTTTCTATACCTGCAACTAAAGGCATAGAATTTGGTGCGGGCTTTAACATTACTAAAATGAGAGGTTCTCAAGCCAATGATGAATACTTTATGGATGGAGATAAGGTAAATGCATATTCAAATAACAACGGAGGCATTATAGGCGGAATCACTAATGGCTTACCGATAATCTTTAGAGTTGGCATAAAGCCTACGGCATCCATTGGAAAAAAACAGAGAACCATCAATATAGTAAATAAGGAAAATACAGAGATTGAAGTGGTTGGAAGACACGACCCATGTATAGTCCTTAGGGCAACTCCTGTAATAGAGGCTTCCACAGCTTTAGTTATATTGGATCAACTCTTGGAGGTGAAGGCGGACCATGACCTATTTAGACGACCTTAGAAAGGAAATAGATAAGGTAGATAAAGAGCTGGTAGATCTCTTTGAAAAGAGGATGGAAATAGTCACAGAGGTAGCAAAGTATAAAATAGAAAACAAGGTCTCTGTATTAAACAGCTCTAGAGAAGGGGAAGTCATCAAGAAAAATACAGAACGATTAAAGAATAAGGAATTAGAACCTTATCTTAAGGACTTCTTTATTAGACTTATGGACCTTAGCAAGAACTACCAAAATCATAAAATAGATAATGCCAAGTCCCTGATTAAGGTCTGCTATCAAGGGACCACTGGGTCTTACAGCGAACAGGCCCTTCTTGAGTACTTTGGAGAAGGGGTAAATTCCTATCCTGTTAAGAAGTTTGAAGATGTGTTTAAAGAACTGAAGGAGGAAAGTGCTCATTATGGGGTCCTTCCTATAGAAAACTCCTCAACAGGGGCTATAAATGAGGTATATGACTTGTTAAGAAAATATGGCTTATATATAGTAGGAAACATAGCTTTAAAGATCAATCACAATTTAATGGGACTAAAAGGAAGCAGATTGGAGGATATAAGGGAAGTGTATTCCCATCCCCAAGCCTTAGAGCAGTGCAGTGACTTTTTAAGCAAGAAGGATTGGGTCCTAGTTCCCTATCACAATACAGCCATGGCTGCAGAGCTAATCAAGAATAAGGAAGCTAATTATATGGCTGCCATAGGTAGCAGAAAGGCAGCAGAAGTAAACGATTTGGAAATTATTAAGGAAAATATAAATAACAACAATAGCAATTACACCAGGTTTATAATAATAGGAAGAAGTCTTGAAGAAAGGGACGACAACAATGCCATAAGCATAGTCTTTTCCAATCCTCATAAGCCTGGAGCCCTATATGATAGCTTGGGAATATTTAAGACAAACAATCTTAATATGATAAGAATTGAGTCCAGACCAATAATAGGATCCCCATGGGAATACTACTTCTATGTAGATTTAGAAGGAGATATCAACAGCGAAAATGTGAAAAAAGCCCTAGATGAGATCCAAAGTAATAGCAATTACTTTAAGGTCCTTGGCTATTACAAGAATTGATGGAGGTGTTTAGATGAAGGGACTGGGAACATCTCCTGGAATAGCTATAGGTAAGGCATTTATATATGAAACACCGGAGATTATAGTTGAAAAGATTCATATATTGGACATAGACTATGAAATATCAAGATTGGATAATGCAATAGAAGAGGTTAAAAAGGATATTCAAAAGTTATATGATATATCTTTGGACTGTATTGGGGAGTCCGATGCTGAAATATTCAATGCCCATCTTATGATCTTAGAGGATCCTGAACTCTATTTAGCAATGACTAAAATGATCAAGGAGAATCAAGTGAATTGTGAATGGGCTCTTAAAAAATCCGCAGACTACTTTATTTCATTATTTGAAGGAATTGAAGATGAATATTTAAAGGCTAGGGTGTTCGATATAAAGGATGTAACCGATAGTGTAATGAGATGCTTATTGGATATTAAACCCTTAGACCTATCACAAATAGATAAAAATACCATTATCATAGCCCAAGACCTTACCCCTAGGGATACGATAAAGATGAATCGTGACAAGGTATCCGGATTCATAACTAAGCTAGGGGGCAAGACATCCCATACAGCGATTATGGCTAGACTCTTTGAAATACCTGCAATATCAGGGGTTAAAGATATATTTAACTTGGCTAAAAATGGGGATATAGTAGCAATCGACGGAGATAATGGAGAATTCGCAATAAACCCTAGTAAAGAAGAGATTCTGATTTTCGAAAAAAAACTGGCATTAAGGGATGTTGAAAAAGAAAAGCTTCTTTCTATAAAGTGGAAACCATCCATATCTCTAGATGGCCATAAGGTCCAATTGGCGGGGAATATAGGATCTGTTAAGGAAATAGACCATGTCCTTATATACGATGGAGAGGGAGTAGGCTTATTCAGAACTGAATTCCTCTTTATGGACAAAGATAGTTGTCCATCAGAGGAAGACCAGTTTTTAGTATATAGGGAGGCAGCAGAAAAGCTGGGAGACAAGCCGTTAATCATACGAACCCTAGACATTGGGGGAGATAAAGAACTTTTATATTTAAATCTTCCTAAGGAATTGAATCCTTTTTTAGGATATAGGGCTATAAGGCTTTGCCTAGATCAGGAGGATATGTTCAAAATCCAACTAAGAGCTATTCTAAGAGCTAGTAGCTATGGTAATGTGAAGGTAATGTTTCCTATGATATCTAGTATTAAAGAGTTAAGGGATGCTAAATCCTTGATAAATGGGATTAAGGAAGAATTAAGAAAAGACAAGATACCATTTAATGATGATATGGAAATTGGTATAATGGTAGAGGTGCCTGCTGTAGCAATTCAATCTATAAGTTTTGCAAAGGAAGTGGACTTCTTTTCTATAGGCACCAATGATTTAATACAATATACATTAGCAGTAGATAGAGGCAATC
Organism: uncultured Tissierella sp.; assembly: GCA_964612495.1. Taxonomy (GTDB): domain Bacteria; phylum Bacillota; class Clostridia; order Tissierellales; family Tissierellaceae; genus Tissierella_B. Next base: position 24,481 of record CAZTEN010000001.1, read on the forward strand.
ACCATATATCCGAACTTTACAACCAATATCACCCGGCAGTATTGAACCTTATCAATACCACAATTCAAAATGCACATAAAGAAGGTATCTGGGTAGGAATGTGTGGAGAGGCAGCAGGAGATGAAAAACTTATTCCGCTATTTATTGGTATGGGTATAGATGAGCTAAGCATGAGCCCGTCTTCCATGCTCAAATCAAGGCATATAATAAGAAATACATCTAAAGAGAAAATTTCCTCTCAACTTGATACCATTCTTAACTTAGCAACTGCTGAAGAGGTAGAGGAGTATTTAAAGAAGAGTTTTTATTGACATAGAATGGATTTTAAATTACAATATTAGCGAAGGTGGTGGACTATGTCAAATAATAGAATAAAACTAATAAATGAGAATGTCAAATGCTCCTGCCTAGGTTATAATCTTGATAAGCTGCTTCAACCAAGTATCCTGGCTCTTCTTGCTAAACATGAAATGCATGGATATCTTATTATCCAAGAGCTCGAGAAAAAGAGCCAATATAATGGTGAAAAAATTGACAACACAGGGGTATATCGCACATTGAAAACTCTGGAGGACAGAGAGATGGTGAGTTGTGAATGGGCATTGGAAGAAACTGGTCCGGCTAAAAAAATCTATAAGATAACAGATAAAGGTCTGGAATGCTTAAACACTTGGATAAAGACGCTTGAAAACTATAAAAAATTTGTTGAACAAATTATAGAGGATGCAAAGGAAATTTAAGGAGGAAATGTCATGCCACATATTGCTATAACAATGTATCCGGGGAGAACTTCCGAGCAGAAGCAAAATATTGCAAATAAGGTTCAAAAATTAATTGAGGAGGAGCTTGGTGTAGATAAAAAAGCTATTACCGTTTCAGTTGAAGATATCCCAAAGGAAAAATGGGAAGACAATATGAAGCAGTTTTCTGAGGATATCATATATATCAAACCCGGAGTATAACTGTCAATAATAGCTTTCAGGAAAGAAATAAAAGAGAGAGGAAATAATCATTACCTCTCTCTTTTGTTTTAAAACTTGGTCGGCTACTGTCTTAAATAGATAATTCTTTCAAACCAAGCTTCTATCTGAGCTTTATCGGGGCAATTTTTTAAATAAACAAAATTAAAAGGATGACTAATATTAAAATTTCGTATTGGTATTTCTTTTAGATAC
>CAZTEN010000002.1:0-24169 GCA_964612495.1 uncultured Tissierella sp.
AAGATAACAGCCATGATGGTAAACGGAAAAAAAATCGGCTTATATTCAGAAGTTCTACAGGATTTAAATTATAATTATATTGAGATGGTAGAAGATTTAAATAGCATAGATAATAGTTTGGATGGAATTATTATAATTTCCTCTAAGGTGGATTTAGGTACAATTCCAATACCATATACAATTCTTAGACCTAAAAATATAAATATAGGTGTAGGCTGTAAAAAAGGAATTGAAGCAGAGGAGATTATTAAAGCAATAACCGTATCCTTAAGGGATAAAAATCTTTCAATAAATTGTATAAAGGCAATAGGGACGGTAGAAATCAAAAAAAAAGAAATCGGAATAATTAAGGCTTCAGAACATTTTAAATGCCCTTTAAAAATATATAGTATTGAGGATATAAAGGAAATAGAGGATATGTTCCAAAAATCTCAATTTGTAAAGGATACCATAGGTGTATATTCGGTTTCTGAACCCTGTGCATACCTATTAGGTGGGGAGTTAATTACTAGAAAGGCAAGATACAATGGAGTGACAATTTCAATAACTAGGGTAGGTGATTAGAATGGCAAAACTTTATGTAATAGGAATAGGTCCAGGGGGCCGTGAAAATATGACTTTTAAAGCAGTAGACCTTATAAAGAAATGTGATGTAATCGTAGGATATACACCCTATATTGAATATTTAGGGGACTTAGTTGAAGGAAAAGAGTTGTTCTCAACTGGTATGAAGAGTGAGATAGAAAGATGTAAAATAGCCATTGATATGACTAAGAATGGTAAGAATACGGCTATTATAAGTACGGGAGATGCTGGGCTTTATGGAATGGCAGGTCCAATTTTAGAAATGGCTGAGGATATAGATGTAGAGATTGTTCCTGGGGTAACAGCAGCCTTTTCAGCGGCATCAGAATTAGGGTCCCCTATAATGCATGATTATTCATCCATCAGCCTAAGTGATTTGATGACACCTTGGGATGTTATAGAGAAAAGATTGGACAAGTCAGCTGAAGCAGATTTTGTAATCACTATTTACAATCCAAAATCTTGGGGAAGAAAAACACATCTTGAGAGAGCAATAGAAATCATAGGAAGGCACAGGGATGGGAAGACACCAGTAGGAATAGTTAGAAACTCAGGAAGAATAGATACTGATATAAAAATAACTAGCTTGGATTCTATTGATTATACATCTATAGATATGTTATGTGTTTTAATAGTTGGCAATTCAAATACGTATATTAAAGATGGTAAAATAGTAACACCAAGAGGATATGAAATAAAATGATTTGGATTATTGGAGGCACATCTGAAGCCAGAGAACTAGTAGAAAGAATAGATAATAGAACTGATTACATTGTTACAATAGCAACAGAAGAAGGAAAGGAGTTTTTAGATACTGATAATATATTTGTTGGAAGATTGAATAAAGATGAAATGATCCAATTTGTTAAGGATAATGATATAAATACAATTGTGGACCTTTCTCATCCTTATGCCAAGGTAGTTACAAATAACGCATCTATAATATCTAATGAGTTGGGTATTAAATATTTGAGATACGTACGAAATAAAACAGACTATGGTAATGATGTAATAAGTTTAAAATCTTATGATGAATGCTTCGAATATCTTACTAAAATCCGTGGAACAGTATTCTTTACAACTGGTTCTAAGAATATTGGAGATTTTGAGAAAGTAAGGGGCAATAATAGATATATATATAGAATTTTACCAGCTTTAGAGAGCATTGAAGTCTGTAGAGAAAACAATATCCATATGAGTGATATAGTAGCCATATTAGGACCATTTACTATGGAATTCAATAAGATTATGCTTTCAACTTATAAAGCAAATTATTGTGTTATGAAGGATAGCGGAGATCTTGGTGGTACTATGGAAAAGATAGAAGCTTGTAAGGAATTAGGAATAAAGCCTATTATAATAAGTAGAGAAGATGAAGAAGGAATAGCTGATTTAGATGAAATTGAGAGGATAATTAAAAGAAAGGCTATATAAAATGGAGAATTCACATAGGTTTTATAGAAATTTAGACTGTTCTTATTTCCCATGTCATAAGGTAGAAAATGAAGAGGAATTTAATTGTATGTTTTGCTACTGCCCATTATATTTCTTTAAGGATTGTGGTGGGAATTATAAAGACAAATTTAGTATAAAAGATTGTTCAAAATGTCTTATTCCACATAGGCCTAAGGGGTATGATTATATCAATGATAGAATAAGAGAACGGTTAAGAGAAGAACAGAAGAAGTTATAAAGGGTTGTCTTTTGACAACCCTTCTAATCTATGGATTCAATTATAACTTCCATGGTCCCACCACATACCATTCCTTCATCTTCTGCTAGATCACCAGTCATATCTATATGTTCAATTTTATAACCCTTATTATTTATTACTGTTCGTGCCATAGTCAGTATATTAGCCTCACTACAACCTCCACCAATGGAGCCTATGAGCCTACCATCTAGCCATGCAATCATCTTTGCTCCAGCCTTTCTTGGCACAGAACCCTTAGAGCCTATAATAGTAATAAGTGCTCTAGGAATTTTAGATGCCTTAGAAGCTTCCTTAATAACATCCATATCGAAGTCAGGCCAACTAAAGTCGCTGTATTTTAAGTTTTTTTTATTTATATTTCGCCTATAAGAAATGACTTGTCCTATGATAGAGATTCCTATCTCTTCTGGAGTAACAGCTCCTATATCAAGACCTATAGGTGAACATACTTTATCTAATTGATTCTTGTCATATCCTTCAGAAATCAAGAGGTCCATCATAGCTTTGACCCTTCTTCTAGAACCTATCATACCAATATAAGCTGGAGTGAATTTTAGTGCATTTCGTAAGCATATTCCATCATATCTATGACCTCTTGTAACAATGACTATAAAATCCGAATTTCTAATATTAAGTGAATCAATTATAGAGTTAAAATCCTTTAAGATTACTTCATCAGCATTCGAAAAACGATCATGGTTTGCAAAGAAAGGTCTATCATCGGCTACTGTAATGGAAAAGCCCACCTTATGACCAAATTCCGATAGGGGCTTTGCTATATGCCCACCACCTAAGATTATTAGTCTAGGTTTAGGGAAGAAGGGCTCGATTAATATATTTTTATTCTCTAATTCAATCTTAGATGGAATTCCTTTCTTAAAGGATTTTTCAATAGCTTCCTTAATTAAACTATCCTCTACACTATCAATAGAAGAAATTACAACTTTACTGAGGATTTTTCCATATTCATTAGTCCTATCTAAATATGTTAAGAGTGCAACTTCATTCTGTTCCTGTAGCTTATTTAAAAGCTCAGCATATATACTTTCAAACATAATATCACTCGCTTTAAGTTTTTGTAGCAATTGCCTAACACCACCACAACAATTTACTTGTTTTAGAAATGGGGCATCTACACCTCATTATATTGCTTTTTAATAAATTTTAGTAAAATCTCTAATTTTAATCTGCTTATAGGGTTTTCTAAATCAAAGTTTGTTAATTCTATTAAATCATTAATTTCGTCTATTTTCTTTCTAACAGTATTTATATGGATAAATAGTTTTTTAGATGTAATACTGTAGTTTAGTTTGTTTTCTAAATATACTTCTAAAATTTCTATTAATTTCTCAGCTTCCTTGTGACTTAATAATGAATCTAAGGATTTATACATGAATTCTAATTCATCTTCTTTTATATCCATCCAACCTAAAACTCCTAGAGAAGTGTATTTAATGAAATCATCTTCAGGATAAATAATCCTTCCAATATTTATTGCTTGTACACATCTGTTGAAGTTCTTTTTTAAGTTTTGGATAGGTTCCTTTATATCCGACACACCAATGATAATGTTCACATCTTTAAGGGTTTTTTGGATTCTATCTTGATATATTTTTGTTGATTTTTCTAGCATTTCAATATTTTCTTCCTCGGAGATCCTATCATCAAATGGAATTAGAAATATACAGCTATCTTCTTCTATCAATGCAATTCTAGCTTCCATATAAATCATTTTACTATTTAGAATCTCTCTAAATTGGTCTTTATATATAGAATTATTGTCATCTTTATGCTCTTTTTTTAATAATGCCAAATAATACTTGATGCTAGTATCAATGCCTAGATTTGTTGCTATCTTAAGAAGATCTACTTCGGATTTTATATTATCATTTACTATATCGAATATAAAATTTTCGAATCCAATATCTCCTATACTTTGGGCAACTAATAACTGTTCATAAATGGATTGCAATAGTAGAAAACCAATTCTTAAAGCGAATTGATCAAAGTAATCTATAAGACCTGTGGCTTCTACTACTACAAAATAAGCTTTAATATTATCTCCAACTGATATAGGTATTGTAATCCAACTATAGGGTCCTTCATATTTTTCATCTATAAATCTATACCTTATTATTTGTAAATTGTCATCCAGTATTTCCTTTGTATGTTCAAATAATGGATTCTTGAAATCCTCAATTCTTAGATCTTCCATTAAATCTATAAAGGCCTGTGAGCTATAATACGCTTTTTCAGAAGATAAATCATATAACATGGATGGGAAGTTCATTTCTATTTCCATTTGAGATAATATTTTGTTTATTTTTCTCGATTGGTAGCTAAGTTTAGAATAACTCTTAGGATTAATATTACTAATTCTAAACTGTCTAATGTTTTTATTCATTACTAAAACGTTTAGTTGATTCATTATATCCATCCATGATGGCTCAAGAGGAATATTTATTAAGGGAATCTTATATTCATTAAATGCTTCCAAAATATCTTCAGGAATTTCATCTAGATATCTATTTAACTTTATTCCCATACCTGAGATGTTTTTAAACTTATTACTTTTTATATATTCATGAAATAAATCAGGTTGTTGTTTAAATATATAGCCAGCAGATATTACAAATTCTCTTCCTCTGGTCCACTGATATCCATCAGGGGCGTCAAGAATTGTTATACCTTGTATTTGCTTGTCTATACCTTCATGACCTGCCAAGATTTGAAAGTCTTTAAAATAGTTAGACCTAAGTATTTCCCTTATTGTTAAACCCATTACATCACCAACCTATGATTTTATGGTTATAGTATACCATTTAATTCTAAAATAAAACAGAAGCTGTAATTTAAAATTACAGCTTCTGTTGAACCCTATACCCAGTTACATTTCGTTAGTTGAAACTCTATTTTGTACCACCTTTTCAGTTTCTGCTTTATTGTAGATATTCCCACAGTTAGTTTCTTTTGAAAGAAGGGTAAAACCTACAGATATAAATGCTGCTATAACAGGAACAATAAATGCTCTTAGATAAGCTGTACTTTGAGATAATCCTTGGCCAACACTTACATCAATAATTTTTCCGCAAATTATCGGAAGTAATGCTGCTGATAAGAAACCACATACATTTACTATAGAAAGTGCCATTCCTGAAAGTCTAGGGTTACTTACTTCCTTACCCACTGACCAACAGATAACGCCCATTGAGGAAGCTGCTCCCAATAGTGGTATAAAGATATATAAGAACCATACCGGTGGCTTAAATAGTATCAGTATTCCCCATCCAATTGCAGCACATAGTGCAAGCACTATCATTGGTAACTTTCGTTTTCCTATGGAATCTGAAAGTTTTCCTACTAATATACAAGCTACACCTGATGCAACTAATAGAATAGAAATGAAAGTTGCAGCTCTTCCTTTATCTAAACCATAAACACTTGTTAAAAATGGAACTCCAAAAGTACCTGTGAACATTAAGAAACCACCATTTACACCACTGAATGCAATTGCAGGGGCCCAAATTTTAGGGTTTTTAATTACTTCAAGTAACTCTGATAATATACTTTGTTTTTTTCCTATAGGTTGATTTTGTTGTGGATTTACTTCTGATAATCCTTTTTCGCTAGGTGTGTTTTTCACAAATATTCCCACTAGTCCAGCTAATACTAAAGTTACAAAACCTATAGAGCGAAATGAATTTCTCCAACCGATTAGGTCGACCATAGCTAAAAGTGGTCCTTGAGCTAATATGCCTCCCATGCTACCTATAAAGCTTGTAAGTCCACTCATAGATGCGAATTTATTTGATGGAAACCAATTGCCTTGAATTTTTAGTAAGCATAAAAATACTACTGATACTCCAAGACCAACCAGAAGTCTTCCTAAGTAAGCTATTAATATACTGGATGCAAATGAAAATACCATAACTCCTATAGTAGCAACTAAAGATCCTATAATTACAGTCTTTTTAGGTCCTAAGGAGTCCGCTAAAATTCCTGAAGGAATTTGCATTATTGTATAAGCATAAAAATACATTGCACCTAGATTGGCCAATTGTGTTGCGCTCATTCCAAAAGTACTTACTAAGTCTTCTGTAATAACTCCAACTGAAAGCCTATGGAAAAATACTAAAAAGTAAATGGTTACAAGTATTCCCCATACTAACCAAGCATAAGAGCTTGTTTTTGGGTTTTTCTCTAGTGAATTCATTAAAATACCTTCCTTTTTCTATTTTGTCTATTAAATCATATCATCAAAAAAAACCTTATCCAATGTTAAAATATTTTTGAATTACTAAAAAAAATGAAAATATTTTCATAGGATTAAGATTTCGTTTTCCATTTTCGACATCTTCTCTCATTGCCAACATGGAAAATATTAATTATAATGAAATTAACGAAAACTAATGGGTATAAAACATATAAATTAGTTAAATTATAAGGGGGTAATTATAATGGGTTTAGTAACATCAACTGAAATGTTTAAGAAAGCCTATGAAGGCAAATATGCTGTAGGTGCATTTAATGTCAATAATATGGAGATTATCCAAGGGATAGTAGAGGCAGCTAAAGAAGAAAAGTCTGCATTAATTCTACAGGTATCAGCAGGAGCAAGAAAATATGCTAGCTCTGTATACTTAAGAAAGTTAGTAGAGGCAGCTATTGAGGATAGTGGATTGGATATATGTTTACACCTTGACCACGGTGAAGACCTTGATATTGTTAAAAAATGTATAGATGATGGATTTACATCTGTTATGATAGATGCTTCCCACCACCCATTTGAAGAAAATATTAGGATAACTAAAGAGGTTGTAGATTATGCTCATGCTAGGGGAGTAGTTGTAGAAGCAGAATTAGGGAGATTAGCAGGAGTAGAGGATGCAATAAACGTAAGTAAAGAGGATGCAACCTACACAGATCCTGCTCAAGCTGTTGAATTCGTTGAAAGAACTGGTATCGATTCACTAGCTATAGCTATAGGAACTAGCCATGGTGCATATAAATTTAAAGGTGAACCAAAGTTGGATTTTGAGAGATTAGATATTATATCCAAGAAGCTAGATGGTTTTCCGTTAGTTCTTCATGGAGCATCTACAGTACTTCCAGAATTCGTAGCACTTTGTAATCAATATGGAGGAAATATTCCAGGAGCCCAAGGGGTACCTGAGCATATGCTTCGTCAAGCGGCTCAATCAGGAGTATGTAAAATCAATATTGATACTGATTTAAGACTTGCTATGACAGCAGCTATTCGTAAGCATTTTGCTGAAAACCCATCAGACTTTGATCCAAGAAAATACTTAGGACCTGCAAGAACAGCAATAAAGGAAATGGTACAACACAAGATTAAGAATGTATTGGGTTCATCAAATAGCAACTTAATTTTATAGAAAAATAAAGACCGTTGAAATTTCAATGGTCTTTATTTTTCTTATATTACTATTTATTCTAATTCGCTAAGTTCCCTAGCTATTTGAGCACCAAGTTTTACGTTATTATAAACTAACTGAATATTTGCTTCAAGACTTCTTCCTTCAGTTATCTTTTGAATCTTGTCTAATAAGAATGGTGTAATATCCTTTCCCTTAACGCCTTTTTCTTTAGCTTCCATTACAGCATTTTCAATAACTGAATTGATTTGGGCACTATCCATAGAATATTCTTCAGGAATAGGATTTGCAATCAGCATAGCTCCCTTATATTTTAAATCATCCTTTGCCTTGATTGCTTTAGCAATCTCTAGTGGAGTGTCCATACGATAATTTACATTAAAGTCGCTTTCTCTGGTATAGAAAGCTGGAAGTGAATCAGTCTTATATCCTATTACCGGAACTCCCTTTGTTTCCAAATATTCCATAGTTAGTCCTAAATCAAGGATTGATTTTGCTCCGGCACAGATTACATTAACACCAGTATTTCCTAATTCCTCTAGGTCTGCAGAGATATCCATAGTTGTTTCAGCTCCCCTATGAACACCACCGATTCCACCTGTAGCAAAGATCTTTATTCCTGCTAGATTTGCAATTATCATTGTAGCAGCTACAGTAGTAGCACCGTCTTCCCCTCTTGATACTAATACTGGAATATCCCTTCTACTAGCCTTAGTTACATCAAGACCCTTCTTACCTAAGTAGTCTATTTCTTCCTCTGAAATACCTACAGTCAGCTTTCCTTTTATAATTGCGATAGTAGCTGGGATTGCACCATTATCCCTTACTATTTTCTCTACATTTAATGCTGTTTCAACATTTTTAGGATAGGGCATTCCATGTGAGATAATAGTAGACTCTAATGCAACAATCGGTTTACCTTTTTTTAAAGCCTTTTTTACTTCCTCGGATATTACTAAATAATCTTTCATTTTCTTACCTCCAATTATTTTCTATAATTCTTAACAAGTTTTCTTCAGAAATATCCTTACTTACTGTATCCTGTGAAATTAGGGTAATATTTGATGCTGCTAGTCCAGCTTTAGCTGAACTTTCAATATCAAACCCTTTAGTATGTGCCCATATCACTCCGGCTAAGAAACTATCTCCTGCTCCGGTTACATTTACTATATCCTTAGTAATGGATGGAAGCTTTCCTCGGTTGATACCATCAGTATAATATACTCCTTTAGGTCCTAAGGATAGATAGATTTGTTTAACTCCCTTATTGATAATTAAATTTGTCGCCTTCTCCAAATCTTCATCGCTTTCTATCTTAATTCCGGAAATAATCTGAGCTTCTAAAATATTTGGCTTAAGTGCAAATACATTATTAATGTTGTCCTTAAGCTTCTCAGTCTTGTGAATTGAGACTGTATCGATGAAAATCGGAGCATTAACATTATTCATAATATATTCTAAGGATTCCTTAGGTATATTAGTATCGCATATACATGCGCTTGAGTTATTTATAACTTCAAGTCTATCTTTTAAAAACTCAGGGGTAATCATATCATATATACCCATATCTGATATAGCCACTGCCATTTCTCCATCCTCATCAATAATTGATAAGTATATTGAGGTTCGCTTGTCTTCAAGTAAAAGTGAATATTTAAGACTCATATTTAAAGACTTGCAGCTTTCTTGAATATCTCTGGAATAATTGTCCCCACCTAATATAGAGATGAACTCTATATTTATACCCATTCGACTTAAGTTTTCTGCAATATTTCTGCCTACACCACCAAGGGAAGTAGTAACTATTCCAGGATTTGAATCATTAGCATTTAACTTTTCAAAAGTTTTACCAGCAATATCTATATTTGCACCACCGATTACGCAAACATAATTTTCCAAGCTCTCACCTCCAAATCAAATCTCATATAATTATACCCATTTATTATACAAGTCACAATCAATAATTTAATTAAAAATATCATAGGTAATTGAACAAAAATTACTTTTCAACATTTAAATTAAGGTTGTGATTTATGCATATCACCTTGCTTTAAATATCAGAGGTAATTGCGTAGCAATTACTTCACACCATTGCAACGAGGTGGGTGATTAAAACACACCAACTGTTTAAGCTAATAGGTACCCGCCACTTAAAGAAGTGGGGATATCTTCACCTCGTTATAATTTAAAAATATGAATTCGGATAACGTTGAATATTGTATAAAATTGCTATATTATATATTATTAGAACTCTATAATATATATAGTATCTGATGATTTAACAAAAGGTGGGTGGTTTAATGCGAGGAGATATTGTAATTGTGAAAAGTGGTGGAGATGTAGCTTCAGGTATCATTCAAAAGCTTCATAGGAGCGGATTTAGGGTGCTCGTATTAGAAATCGAACACCCTACAACTATTAGAAGGACTGTTTCTTTTTCTGAAGCAATATATGAGGGTCTAACAGTGGTAGAAGAACTAATAGCAGTAAGAACTCGTAATAAAGAGGAGATCATAAGTGCTTGGAAGACTAACTTCATCCCTGTAATAATTGATCCTCTGGGAGAATATATACAAAAGATGAGCCCGATTGTAGTGATAGATGCAATAATTGCTAAGAAAAACTTAGGTATGAAAAAAGGAATTGCACCATTGACTATAGGAATAGGACCAGGTTTTTGTGCAGGTATTGATGTTGATGTTGTAATTGAAAGCAATAGGGGTCACAATCTAGGAAGGCTTATCTTTAGTGGCTATGCTGATGGGAATACTGGAATTCCAGGAAGTATTCAAGGGTTTAGAAATGAAAGGGTAATCTATAGTCCTGTAGATGGGCTTTTTAGAGCTTTACATGGAATTGGAGATTGTGTAAAAAAAGGTGATATATTAGCTTGTGTAGGAGATACTGAAATATTTACTGAAATAGATGGCATACTTAGAGGAAGTATTAGAAATGGAATGGAAGTCAGTAGAGGTTTAAAGATTTTTGATGTAGACCCTAGACTAGATGAGAAGGAGAATTGTTATAAGATTTCTGATAAGGCAAGAAATATTGGAGGGGCTGTCTTAGAGGCTATTCTTATCTGGAAAAACAATAAGGATAAAAGTGATAAATGCTGAATTAACTCAGCATTTATGTATTTTACGAATCAAATTGTGTATTTCTTTTTGTTATGGTATGATACTATTACTGTGAAAAGACGAAAAGAACGAGAGGTATATTATGGGAGCATTTAATAAACTAGGAATAAGTAAAGAATTAGAAGAGGTATTGAATAGTAAAGGAATCACTGAACCAACACAAATACAGGAAAGGTCAATTCCCGAGCTTGTTAAAGGAAGAGATGTAATTGCACAGGCACAAACCGGAACAGGAAAGACACTATCCTTCCTATTACCCTTGATGGATAAGATTGATTCAAATAAAAACCATATCCAGGGGCTAGTAATCACTCCTACTAGGGAGTTGGCAATTCAGATTACTGCTGAGGCGAAGAAGTTAGGTTCAGCAAAGAATATTGCCATATTAGCTGCTTATGGAGGGCAGGATGTAGAAGCTCAAGTTCACAAGCTCAAGAGTGGAATTCATCTTGTTATAGCTACTCCTGGTAGACTATTGGATCATATTAGACGTGAAAATATTGATATTGGAAAGATTAAAGGACTTGTCCTTGATGAAGCAGATGAAATGCTGAATATGGGTTTTGTAGAAGAGGTAGAAGCAATCGTAAACAAAACTCCAAAATCAAGGCAGACTATGCTTTTTTCAGCTACAATTTCAAATGAAGTAAGAAATCTAGGAAAGAGATTTATGAGAGACCCTCTACAGATTGAAATTGAGGGTAAAAACGTGACCTTAGATGAAATCAAACAAGTTGTGATAGAGACTACGGAAAAGACTAAATTTGACAACTTATGTCAACTAATCGATGAGTTTAGACCATATCTTGCTATGGTATTTTGCAGAACTAAGAAAAAGGTAATGGAGGTTAATTTAGGTCTACTTCAAAGAGGATATAACTCTGATGAGCTTCATGGAGATATGAGTCAGGCAAAAAGAGAAAGGGTAATGAAAAACTTTAGAACGGCTAAGCTTCAAATACTTGTTGCAACGGACATAGCTGCAAGGGGGATAGATGTTGAAGGCGTAACCCATGTTATTAATTACGATATACCAGAAGATGTAGATAGCTATATCCATAGAATTGGACGTACAGGACGTATTGGAAACATTGGAATGGCAGTAACCCTTGTTACCCATAGGGATCAGGACAACCTTGCAATGATAGATCGAAAGGTCAAGGCTGGATTCAAGCCTAAGAAGATGGATAACAAAGAAAAGAAATCTGATAGACATAAAGCTAATGAGAGAAAAGAATATAGTCGAAGAACAGATGATAAAAGGCAAGATGGGGATAAGAAGATAAATTTAAATGATATTCCTAAGAAGTATAGACCAAAAAAGGCAAAGGAAAGTTCTAAGACTGATGTCAATGACAATAGACATAGATTCAAAAAGAGATAAGTAAAGGTTGTGAGGCTCATGGCTGTTTTTCCTTCTATAGAAGAAATAAATATTATACTAGACGAAATAGCTGAGGAGATACCTAGGGAATTTTTTAATAAGCTTAATGAAGGGGTAATCTTGTTGCCTAAACACAAGCATCACCCAGAAAGCACTGATGGAAACCCTTTATATATACTTGGAGAGTATAGAAGAAGCGTAACAGGAAGAAATATAGTGATATATTATGGTTCCTTCAAAAGGGTTCATAATGGTATTTCTGAGAGAGCATTGAAAAGAAAGTTAAGAGACACTCTGCTTCATGAATTTACCCATCATTTAGAATCACTAGCAGGGGAAAAGGGATTAGAAATTAAAGATGCTGAGGACTTAGAAAAATTTAGAAATAGTATAAAAGAAAAGTAACAACCATGATAACTTAATATCATGGTTGTTACTTTTCTTATTCTCTTAAGGTGGCATAATCCAGTGCCTCTTTGAGACTTTCTTCATCTTTGGCTTTAAATATAATTACATAGTTACCCATTAATGATTCAAATAGGGGTGGGTTTAGCCCGTGAAAAGCTATCATATGACCATAGTTATTAAGAACCTCTTCAAGAGAATGGATAAGATTAGGGATTTTATGTGTTTTCAAGCCAACATAAGCACAGTAATACTTTGGCTCTGAAATATAGAAATCCTTTTTCCCATTTACAACCTTGGCATAGATATTATATAAATCTATATCATAGGCATAGTTAACCTCATCTATATTATATCCACCTGGTGGTCGTGGATTTACTTCCATTGCTATGAGTCTATTGTCTTCCATCCTAAAAAATTCTATGTGAAAAAACCTCTCCTTAATTTGAAATGCTTCTACAACCTTTTTCCCTAATATAAGGAGGTCATCCGGTACCTTCATTTGAATCTTATAGATACTGTCTAAATTATTAGATACTGTCTCCATTAGTCCGTTTTCATAATCCATAGAAGAATAGAAAACGATGTTCCCTTCATAATCTGTTAAACCATCAAATGATTGAATTCTAGCATTTATGAATTCCTCGATTATGTATTCAGTAGGCTCTTTAACCTTAAAGAAATCCATAAGCTCAGATTCATTTGTGATTTTATAAGAACCCATTGCACATATACCATCATTTGGCTTAGCAATTACAGGGTATCCTATGTCTGAAATTAGGGATTTAGCATCATCTAATGTAGTAATTAAACGTCCTTTGGCAACGGGAATTCCGGCTTCTTTTAAGGTTATTTTCATATTTGATTTAAGTCTAAAATTATATATTGTATCCTTTTTAATTCCATTCACGTTGAAATCCGTTCTAAGAAGTGCATCCTTTTCTAGCCAATAACCATTATGGGATTCAATCCTATCTATTTTGCCAAATTTATAAGTAAAATAGCCACATGCTTTTAATAATTGACTATAGATTTCCATATTCTCAACCCTATAATATTCGGTCAGCGCATCTCTTAACTCCTTATCAAGGTTGTCATAGAATTCAGAGCCTATGCCAAGTACATTAATTCCTTGTGCCTTAAGCCTGATAGCAAAATATTTGTAATTAGGTGGAAAATCAGGTGATATCAACAAAAAGTTCATGGTAAACCTCCTAGCTAAAAAATGTACTTCACTTTTAATATTTATACCCAAATTTTAATTTTTTACAAGAGTAAAGAATTATCTATTTAAAAGCACCATATTTTATCAACTAAATCTATCATTTAATAATAAAAATATTATTATATTATTGACAAAAATCTCCAGAAGTTGCATCGAAATTATGCTATTATATATAAGGGAAATTTTCTTAAGAAAGTATTAGAAATAATATTGAGTTAATAGTGGGGATGTAAAACTGAGATTTGGGGGGATGTCAGTGAAGAGTTTAGATTACTATATGAATCTTAAATATGAGATCAATTTCAAGAAAAATGAAAATAATAATGATTATCTAGTTTCCTTACCTGAGCTTAAGGGTTGTAATACAGTTGCTGACAACGTTGTAGATGGTATGGAACGGATACAAAAGGTGAAGAAGGACTGGATAATTAAAGCACTGGAAAAAAATCATAATATCCCAGAGCCTAATTATTCTATTGAATAGGAATTTTAGGATAGTTCAAAATAACGAGGTGGTGTGAGCTAATTTCTACCATACTTAAAAATGTTTACATATATTAAATACTATGGTAAAATTAATCCAAAAATGCTGAATAAGAAGGTGGACTCATTGGATAATCAATTAAATAAAAGGTATGGTCTTTTTACAGCTATTGCTATGGTAATAGGAATAGTTATCGGTAGTGGTGTGTTTTTCAAGGCTGAGACTGTATTGAAGACTACCGGTGGTAATATGCCTTTGGGAATTTTAGCCTGGGGAATAGTTGGTCTTATTATGATTATCTGTTCTTATACTTTTGCAGTTCTAGCATCTAAATTTGAGAGGGTAAATGGGATAGTTGATTATGCCGATGTAGCTGTAGGCTCAAAATATGGGTATTATGTAGGATGGTTTATGACAATGATTTATATGCCGTCAATTTCTTCGGTCCTTTCATGGGTATCTGCTAGATATACAGCAGTATTATTAGGATGGGATATAACAGGCGGAGCTACTATGACTCTTGCTTGCCTATATCTTGTCTCTAGTTATAGTATCAATGCAGTATCTCCTATTTTAGCAGGTAAATTTCAGGTCTCAACAACTATAATAAAATTAGTCCCACTGATGCTTATGGCTATAATCGGAACAATTGTCGGATTTACAAATGGTATGGTCATAGAGAATTTTTCTAAAGTTATTGATCCAACTGTGAGTATAACAGGAGGATTATCAGCCTCGATTGTTTCTGTAGCCTTTGCTTATGAAGGTTGGATTATAGCTACATCAATAAATGCAGAGCTTAAAGATGCAAAGAAAAACCTTCCAATAGCACTGATGCTAGGTTCCTTAATAGTCGTATTCGTTTATATTTCCTATTATATTGGTCTTTCAGGGGCAGTCCCTTCTGAGCTTTTAATGGAAAGTGGGCAAACCGGAGTAATGATGGCATTTCAAAATATATTTGGTCAAGTAGGCGGTACCTTAGTCTTTGTTTTTGTAATTATATCATGTTTAGGTTCATTAAATGGAGTTATGCTAGGAGCTACTAGGGGAATGTATTCTATAGCATCTAGAAATGAAGGACCATATCCTGAACTTTTCATCCAAGTAGACAAGGTTACTAATATGCCAACTAACTCTGCAATATTTGGATTGCTCTTAAGTACATTCTGGCTAGTATATTTTTATGGAGCAAACCTTACAGAATCATGGTTTGGAAGCTTCAGCTTTGATTCTTCTGAGCTACCAATTATAACCCTATATGGTGCATACATTCCTATCTTCATAATGATGATGAAAAAGGGTGAAGATTTAAATGTATTTAAACGCTATGTAATGCCAATCCTCTCTATATTAAGTTGTATTTTTATGGTAATTGCAGCTTATATTGCACATGGAGAAGCTGTTCTCTACTATCTTATAATTTTTGCTATAATTATGATAATTGGTTCATTTTTTTACAGAAAAAAGAAAGATTAATTAAAATTTATATAAAAATAAGCTTCACTTAAGTTGATTTTTATATAAACTCTTTTTTTGATTATATATTTTTCCAATATCTATTAAATTTAAGGTATTCTACTAATTTTGTGGGTATATTTAAAAAGTAAGTAAGATGTTGGAATTAATATTGAATAATTAATAAAAGGAGGGATTCCAGTGACTGGTTTTATGGATAAGGTCAGAAATGTATTGGGACAGACATCTGAAGAAATTGAAGAAAAGATGGAAGAACTAAAAGTTAAAGCAGAGGACTTGAAAGAAGATGCTGAAGAAGTAATTGAGAATATCAAGGATAAAGCAGAGGACATTGGTGAAAAGTTTAAAGAATTAAAGGATAATTCAGATGACTAAAATACTCATAGTCATAGATATGCAAAATGATTTTATCGATGGAGCTTTAGGGACTAAAGAGGCAGTAGAAGTAGTTCCAAATGTTATTCAAAAGATAAAGAGCTTTCAGGGAACAATAGTATTAACCCAAGACACTCATGAGACTAATTATTTAGATACTCAAGAAGGAAAGAATCTTCCTGTGGAACATTGTATAGACGGTAGTTATGGCTGGGAGCTTCAGAAAGATATAAAGATATTGATGAAAGAGAAGAAATTATCTGTCTACAAGAAGAATACCTTTGGCTCAAAGGATTTAGTTCATGAATTGGTAGAACTTTCAAAAGAAGAAATAATAGAAGAAATCCAACTAGTAGGATTATGCACGGATATATGTGTAATATCAAATGCCTTAACAATCAAGGTATTTCTTCCGGAGACAAGGATAGTTGTAGATGAATCCTGCTGTGCAGGAGTTACCCCTGAAAGTCATAAAAATGCCCTTGGTGCCATGAAGGTATGCCAGATTGAAGTCGTATAATAGTGAAATGTTGTGTATCATTACAGTTCTTTTTGTTTCATATTCGCATAAATGACTTAAGCCAAAATAGGCACATAAAATTGTGCCTATTTTTTTATGCAAATGGGTCAGTTCAATGTCCTGTCCCATTATTTCTAATATCTATTGTCGAATACACGAGTGGTTTTCTTCTCGCTTCTTGGAAGTTCTCCTATGGATACTGCTCTTGATACTATTGTAAGCCCAATTTTGCTTCTAAACTTGTTTCTAACCTCTGATTCTAATAAATTCCTATCCGTACTTAAACTGGTTTCAAAATATAAGGTTATTATATCCTTGCCCTGAAGATGATCTATAATTACCTGATACTCACTGCTAACTCCATCTATTTCTTTAAGAACATCCTCTATTTGACCTGGATAGATATTTACTCCCTTAACCTTGACCATATCATCAGAACGTCCGATTAATGTATCTATACGTGGGAATGGGTTCTTACACTGGCATTCACCCGGGATTATTCTTGTTAAGTCCCTTGTTCGATAACGTATTAGAGGGGCTCCTTCTTTTTTAAGTGTTGTTATTACTAATTCACCTATTTCGCCATCCGGAAGTACCTTTCCTGTTTTGGGATCTATTATTTCAAAATATAAATAGTCATCCCAATAATGCATACCACATTCACAGTCACAGCTCATTCCTACACCGGGACCATATATTTCTGTAAGGCCATAGATATCATAAAGAGTAACACCTAGCTCATTTGCTATTCTTTTACGCATTTTCTCTCCCCATCGTTCTGACCCGATTAAACCCTTTTTCAAATGAATCTTATCTTTAACCCCTCTTTTTTCTATTTCTTCTGCTAATAATAAGGCGTAGGAAGAAGTAGAACAAAGAACTGTACTCTTCATATCCATCATCATATTAATCTGTTTATCAGTATTTCCGGGACCCATAGGAATTACCATGCTTCCTAATAATTCAGCACCGGTTTGAAAGCCAATTCCTGCAGTCCATAGGCCATAACCGGGTGTAATATGGATCCTATCTAACTTAGTTACCCCTGCCATTTCATAGCAGCGCTTAAACATTATTGCCCAATCTTCGATATCCTTCTTGGTATAGGGAATGATAACCGGAGTTCCCGTAGTACCTGAGGATGAATGGATTCGCACTATATCCTCTTCCGGTACTGCAGCAATGCCTAAAGGATAGCAATCCCTTAACTCTTCCTTGTTGGTAAAGGGTAAAGCTTCAAAATCCTCCTGAGATATAAAGTTATCTACAGCTACATTAGAAAATTTATTGAAATATAGATTTCCTTCAAAATGCTTTAAATATTTAATTTTATCTTTGATAAGATTAAATTGCTCTTGATTGAGTTTCATATTATACCTCTTTCATTTTAAATTGAAAGCCTAAATCAAAGGCTTTGTGGTTTAATTCCCTGTATTTCTCAGGTGTTTTTTCATCGATGATTTTCTTGAAATCTTCCCTTTCAAACCCTAATTTCCCTGTAGCTACAACTGTTCCAAGCAGGGCAAGGTTTAATACTTTACTTGTACCGCAAGCTTTAATAATTGAATCAGCATCTACAACCACAAGATTTGAAACTTTATCCTTTAAGAAGTCTATCATCTTTGATGAATCATAGATATTTTTAGATAAATTAGCTGTAGTAGAGTTTATTGGTCTGGAACTTACTATTAGAGTACCCTCCTTTTTTAGATAAACTAAGGTCCTAACAGCTTCTGCCGGTTCAAATCCAATCAGTAAATCTGCTCCATTATAAGGGATTAAGGGCGAATATATACCATCATCTATTCTCAAGTGGCTAACTACAGACCCCCCTCTTTGAGCCATTCCAATGGTTTCAGCAGTAAGTACTTTAAGCCCTTTGTCTATAGCACAACTTGCTATAAGTCTGGAAGCAAGTACTATTCCTTGGCCACCAACACCGGCAAGCAAACAATTAATCATTTTTAATACCTCCTATAGCATTGAATGGACAAATCTTAGTGCACAATTCGCACCCAAAGCAAAGAGTTGAATCTATCTTTACTTTACCATTAGACTTTATAAGTGCTGGGCAACCTATTTCTCTAATACATTTATAGCAACCAGTACATTTCTCTCTATCTACTATTTGAATAGGTCCTGGTTTTGTTATATAGATACAAGGTGACTTGTAAATAATTGCTGATACTCCATCTACGGATGCTGCGTGAGTAACGGCCTTTTTTGCCTCATCAAGATTCAAGGGGTTAATCTCTTGAATGTCTTTAACGCCTATGGCTTTTAGAATGGCAGATATTGATATTTTATCAGCAATATTACCCATCATAGTTTTACCTGTACCAGGATGAGGCTGGTGACCGGTCATGGCAGTGGTTGAATTATCTAAGACTATTAAAACCATCTTAGTGTCGTTGTATACACTATTTATTATGCCTGTAATACCGGAATGGAAGAAGGTTGAATCCCCAATAAAGGCAAAGTTTATAGTATCAGGCTGGGCTCTATGTATGCCTTGAGTATTAGTAATTCCTGCTCCCATACAAAGGCAGGTATCAACCATATCTAAAGGCATTGCATTTCCAAGGGTATAGCATCCGATGTCTCCGGAAAAGACTGCCTTTTTTCCTTTCATAGCTTTTTTTACTGCATAGAATGATGCTCTATGAGGACATCCTGCACATAAGACAGGAGGTCTTGTTGGAAGTTCGGGCATATCCATATGTACTATTGGCTTAATATAATCAAGACTGAAATATTTCGATAATACCTCTTTATTGGATTCACAAGAGTTTTCACCGGCTCTTTTTACATCGCCGGAAAGTTTCCCTCTAATATCTATATTAAGCTTATATTTACCGCAAATATAGGTTAGCTCTTTTTCAATAAAGGGGTCCAACTCTTCTAAGACCAGGACTTGGTCTACTGATTTAAGAAATTCCAGGGCTAATTTTTCCGGGAAAGGGTGAGGCGTGGCAATCTTTAGCATTCTATATTCAACATTCAATTGGGATAATGCTTCTTTTGTATATGAATAACTTACTCCGGAGCTTACTATACCTAATCTTCCCTTACCTTCTATAGTATTAAAACGATAATTAGAAAACTCATTTGCGATAATTGGATTTCTCAATTCGATTTTTAGATGAGCCTCATAGGATAATTTGGGGAATATAATCCATCTGGAATCCTTCTTGAATCCATCCCCCTCATACTTAATAATATCATCCTTTATTTCCATAGAAGCATAAGCATGGCATATTCTGGTAGTAGGTCTTAATATTATCGGAGTCTCATACTTTTCTGAATACTCATAGGCATCCTTAATCATCTCATAGGCTTCCTCTACCGAGGAAGGGTCAAATACCGGTAGCTTGGAATATATTCCAAATTGTCTCGTATCCTGTTCTGTTTGGGAGGATATGGGGCCCGGGTCATCTGCTACTAATACAACCATTCCGCCTTTAACACCTATATATGATAAACACATTAAAGGGTCAGATGCCACATTTAAACCAACTTGTTTCATAGTAACTAAAGTCCTTTTGCCTGCTATTGAAGCTCCAGCAGCAACTTCTAAAGCTACCTTTTCATTTACAGACCACTCTACATAAACCCCTTCAACTTTCCTTGAAGCAATGGTTTCTAGAACTTCAGTTGATGGAGTACCGGGATACCCTGTAACAACTTGAACACCTGCATGTATAGCACCCATAGCCATGGCTTGGTTTCCCATCAGTAATTCTATAGACATACAATCAACACCTTTCATAATAATTATTTCCAAACAAAAAAGTCTTTGTCCTGAAAAGGACAAAGACTTTAATCTCTGCGGTACCACCTAAATTGCCTACAAAGAGGCCACTTTATCATATACAAATATATATATGCTCCCTTGATAACGGATGGAGGTCCCGTCAACCATTACTAACTTTAAAAGCTTTCTTGTCGCCCTCATGAGTCCATTCATTATACCATATACTACTGCAATCTCACCCTATGCAGCTCTCTGTAGATAATCAAGTATAACTACTATTCTCAATCCAAGGTTTAATTCAAGATATTTTTTATAGTATATTCCAATAATTAAAAATTGTCAAATACTTTTTGTAGGATAATAGGTGGTATGAATTTTGTTAATTATCCTATATAATATTAATAGATGATTTTAGGAAGAGGTAATGAATTTGCGTAAAAGAATTAATGAAGTTTTTTCGGATTGTAAATTGAGTGGGGGAATAAATACTGCCTTAGTAGAAAAGGTAACCTTGTTTAAAGAGGCCAAAATTCTTGAAATGAGTCTAACTTCCGATAAGTATATTGATAATGGGGAGATTGAAAACCTTAATAACTTTATTAAGGAAAGGTTCTGTCTTGAGGAATCCAGGATAATTGTCAATTATATAGGCGAAGACATTGTGCCTGAAAAATCCGATTTTGGGCAAATAATTTCCTCGATTTCAGACAATTACCCTTCCTTGAAAGCAATTATGGCAAAATGTCACTACCTAGTAGGAGATTTAACAATTGATTTTAAATTCAATATGCCTGCTGCAGAGCTCATAAAGTCTATGAATTATGATGAGATAATCCGTGATGAAATCTTCAAGTTTTCTGGAAAGAAGTATAATTTAAATTTCATAGACGATATTTCTGAAGAGGATATTGAGAAACTTCAAGAAGAAATGAAGCAAAAAGAGGTAAAAATAGTTCAAGATGAAACTAAAACTATAAGACCTATAGTTCCTGTAAAATCAAAGGTCGACACGTCGGATGAAAAGTTGGGTAAAAAGGACAATGATAGTTCTCTTATTCTGGGTAGAAGTTCTAAAATCAAAGAGAATATTGTGAGCATCACGGACATATCTCCAAATGAGGGCAGGGTTGCAATAGAAGGGGAGGTCTTTGATTTAGAATCGAAGGAACTATCGAGTGGTAAAACACTTATTTCATTCAACATCTATGATAAAACAAGCTCCATAACCTGTAAGTCTTTCGTCAAGGAAGGTGAAGGGGATGAAGTATATAAAAGGCTTAAAAAAGCAAAAGGCATCAGATTAGTTGGAAATGCAGGTTATAGTACCTTTTCGCAAGAGATTGAGATCATTGCCAATACCTTAATAGAGGTTCCAATTGTTAAAAAGGAAAGACGACAAGATAGAGCTGAAAATAAGAGGGTAGAGCTTCATATGCATACCAAGATGAGTCAAATGGATGGTATGACCAGCGCAGAAGATTTAATAAAGAGAGCTATGGATTGGGGTATGAAGTCCATAGCAATTACCGATCACGGTGTAGTTCAATCCTTCCCTGAAGCTCATAAGCTATTGGGCAGAGACAATCCGGATATGAAGATAATCTATGGAGTTGAAGCATATCTTGTACCAGATAAAAAGTCTCCTATAAGCAATTCAAGGGGACAAGGCTTGGATACAACCTATTGCGTATTAGACTTAGAGACAACAGGATTTTCTGCTGTTACTGAGAAGATCACCGAAATAGGTGTTATGAAGTTGAAGGATGGTCTTGTAATAGAGGAATTTAGCTGTTTTGTAAACCCTGAAAAGCCGATTCCTGCTAGGGTTGTAGAGGTTACTAATATTACAGATGATATGGTAAAGGATGCAGAAACCATAGATAAGGTATTTCCAAAGTTAATGGACTTTATCAAAGGATGCGTATTAGTTGCCCATAATGCTGAGTTTGATATGGGTTTTTTAAGACATAATGCCAATATATTAGGTTATGATTTTGATTTTACCTATATAGATACATTGTCCTTAGCCAAGGATTTGTTTCCTGAATATAATACCTATAAGTTAGGAAGAATTGCTAAGAATTTAGGTATCAAGGTTGAAATTGCCCATAGAGCCCTAGATGATGTTAGTACAACTGTAAAGGTATTCAATTTAATGCTTGATATGCTAGAAAAAAGGGGAGCTAAAACCCTGGAGGATATTGACAATTATGAGGCTGATGAAGAGATTAAGAAAAATGAATATAAGAAGCTTAATACCTATCATGCTATTATATTAGCCAAGGATTATATAGGTCTTAAGAACTTATATAGATTAGTGTCTTATTCGCATTTGGATTATTTCTATAAAAAACCTCGGATCTTAAAAAGCATGTATGAGAAATATTCAGAGGGGCTTATCCTTGGAAGTGCTTGTAGTGAGGGTGAACTTTATCAAGCGATTCTACTGGGGAAATCAGATGAGGAAATTGAGGATATAGGGGGCTACTATGATTATCTAGAGATTCAACCTTTGGGCAATAATGACTATTTAGCTAGACAGGAGCAGGTACCTAGCCGAGAATATCTAAAGGAAATCAATAGAAAGATAGTTGCTTTAGGTGAAAAACTTAATAAGCCTGTAGTTGCTACAGGGGATGTACATTTCTTAGATCCTGAGGATGAGATTTATAGAAGGATATTGGAAGCAGGCCAAGGCTTTAAAGATGCAGATAACCAAGCACCTCTTTATCTAAGAACAACAGATGAAATGCTGGAGGAATTCTCCTATTTAGGAAGAGAAAAGGCCTTTGAAGTAGTAGTTAAAAACACCAATATGATATCGGATATGTGTCATAATATTAGCCCTATATCAGCCGAAAAATGCCCTCCTGAAATAGAGGGTAGCGAACAGACCTTAAGGGAGATAACCTATAATAAGGCCTATGAATTATATGGGAATCCCTTGCCTGACCTTGTACAGAATAGACTGGATAGGGAACTTGATTCCATCATTAAAAACGGATTCTCCGTTATGTATATCATCGCTCAAAAATTAGTATGGAAGTCCAATGAAGATGGATATTTGGTAGGGTCTAGAGGTTCGGTAGGGTCGTCTGTAGTGGCTTATATGACTGGAATCACAGAGGTTAACGCACTACCTCCTCACTATAGGTGCCCTAAATGTAAGTTTTCCGATTTTGCTGATTATGGGATAAATGTAGGTTTCGACCTTCCGGACAAGGAATGTCCTCAATGTGGGGAGACCCTGGAAAAGGATGGAATAGATATACCATTTGAGACTTTCCTTGGATTCAATGGAGATAAAGAACCTGATATCGACCTTAACTTCTCTGGAGAATATCAAGCTCGAGCACATAAGTACACTGAGGTTATATTTGGAAAAGGAACTACTTTTAAGGCTGGAACTATCGGCACAATAGCAGATAAAACTGCATTTGGATATGTGAAAAAGTACTTCGAAGAGAAGGAGATGACGGTTAATAAGGCTGAAATCGCAAGACTTTCCAAGGGTTGTACCGGAATCAAAAGGACCACAGGGCAACATCCAGGTGGAATAATAGTTGTTCCAAAGGGTAGAGAGATATTTGAATTCTGTCCAGTCCAGCACCCTGCCGATGACTCTGACTCCCAGATTATTACTACTCATTTCGACTATCACTCAATAGACCAAAACCTACTAAAGCTTGATATATTAGGACATGATGA
>CAZTEN010000003.1:0-3869 GCA_964612495.1 uncultured Tissierella sp.
CCTCTCCACTGCTAATCTTCTTGAAGTGTTCAGTAGCACAATGAATCTTAGCTCTCTCTACTCCTCTAGTATCAAATTCAAGAGACTCTAGTTTACCCTTTGTCTCTGCTATAAAATATATATGCTTGACCTTGTTTTCATCAAACACAATAGCCCAGTCTGGGTTATAGTTTCCAACTGGTGTTGGTATATAGAAGCCTCTAGGTAGCTTTGCATAAACTAATACCTCTGGCCTAATTTCAAGTTCTTCTGCAAATGGCTTTTCTACCGTGGTTGAATCATATTTTAAATAATCATAGATATGTTTCTTTGTCTCAATCATGTCTTTACCTAATACGCCTTTTAGTTTGCTTTGAGTAAAGATATTAGACTCAAATTCCCCATCAATTTTGTTGTAAGTAATATGTTCGATTACAATATTAGCTTTCTGCTCATTAATAAGTTTAGATGCTCTTAATAAGAATTCCTCAGGATTCTTATGGAATAAATAGAAGGTATTCGGTTTTATCCCTTTCAAAATCCTTACAATAACATTTCTAGTTAATTTAGTTTCATCTACCAGTTTACCAATCAAGTCATATCTAGTTGTTTGAGTATATTTTTCTTTAATTTTATCACTACTTGCTTCTTTGGTTTTGAATGCTTCACCCTTTTCCAACTCTTGTTTTGACTTAATTTCCTCCAGTTCCCCTACTCTAATTTCATAGGTTAAATCAGATACCCTTAGGTTTTGATCTAGAGCTGTGATGGAGTTTCTTATTAATTCTTCAGTATTAAAGTCTACATAATAAGCAGTCTTAACGTTGATTTTCTTCCATAGCTCTTGGAATTCTTTCTTGTTAAAGTTATCATTTAATTCTAAGTTCTTAATATTTTCTTCTCTTGCATCCCCAATTAGATTAGTCTTGCCTTCAGTATAAATAGTTCCAACTAATTGAATAATTCCTTCCTTGAATTCATTTAATTCTTCAGGAACTGCTAACTGGTTCTTGTCAATGTCTTCAAAATATTTATCTGTTAATTCATATCCCCCATCCACATAAGCATTCTGTATAAAGGTAAATTGCAGCTTATCAGCAAGATTATCATTGATAGTGATTTGCTTTCCGACCTTATTCTTGATGACCTTGTTAATAAAGAATTCTGCATTGGCTTTTTTAGGTCTATCAGATAGAGATTTAGCAATATCGGATTGTAAATCCTTAGCAAAGTTTTCATAGGATTCACTTGCTATAACAGTTAGGGCATTTACCTCGTGAACATCCTCACCTAATTCTTCTCTGTCCATTCTCTCACCATATTTGTTTACACAAAGTCTAAGTCCTCTACCTACTTCTTGTCTTTTCCCAACTATTGAATCACTATGTTTTAAGGTACATATTTGAAAAACATTCGGGTTGTCCCAGCCTTCACGAAGGGCAGAATGGGAAAATATGAACCTGATAGGCTCTTCAAAGCTAAGAAGTCTTTCTTTATTCTTCATAATCTTGTCAAAGGCTGACTCATCATCTGATTCTTTTTCTTTTCCCTTTACCTTTGGGTCCACCATCCTATTGTTCTTATCAATGGAGAAGTAACCATCATGAGTCCTTTTTATATTTATAGATTTTAAGTAGCCCACATAAGGATCATCAAGTAAAGTAATATATTCATTTAATATATTTGTATATTCTTCTTCAAAAATATCAGCGTAAATACCGTTTGCTTCATTGCCTTCTTTATCATATTGTCTATATTTAGCAACTTCATCAATAAAGAATAGAGAAAGGACCTTAATACCTTGATTGAATAATTCTCTTTCCTTCTCAAAATGAGATTTTATGGTTTCACGAATTTGAATTCTTCTTATACTTAGTTCACTAATATCACCTTGAACATCACCCGCTTTTAAGGATACTCCATTAGTAAAGTGGATAGTATTGTTATAGCCATTGATTTCTGATACCCTATAGCCTTTATATTGCTCCAATTTATTAGAATTTGCATATAGATCAAAATCAACATCCACATATCTAGATTCCTTTCTAATACCATTAGCTCCTTTAAATTGATATTCAATTCTAGCAAGTGGGTGACCTTTCTTATTTAAATCGATTCCTTCAAAATAAATATATTCATTAGTAGCTCTTTCACCTTTTAAAGAAATACCTTTTACTCTAATTTTTTTAACCAATTTTTCATTATAGGCATCTAGCGCATCTAATCTATATATTTTGTTGTACTCTTCCCTATGGGTAGCAGAATATCTTAAAGTAAATAGAGGATTGAAAACCTTTAATGCTTCCTTAGTAGCTTTACCTTCTACTGATTGGGGTTCATCTATTATCATAATGGGATTGGTTTCAGCTATTACATCTATTGGCTTTCTTGACTGGAACTCATCTAACTCCATATATATCCTTCTTGCATCCTTACCCCTTGCATTAAAAGCCTGAGAATTTATAATCATCACATTTAATCCTGGATTTGAAGCAAATGATTCCAACTTATCTAAATCTCTAGAGTTATAAATAAAACATCTAGGCTTATATCCATATAAATCCATAAAATAATCTTCAGTCATTTGAAAGGACTTATGTACCCCTTCTCGAATAGCTATAGATGGAACAACAATTATGTACTTATTCCACCCATACTTCTCAAATAGCTCATACATGGTCATAATATAGGTGAAGGTCTTTCCAGTACCTGTTTCCATTTCAATAGTTAAATTATATTCACCCTCTAGTTTCTTGGATTGTATAAGACCATTATCTTTTTGTACCTTTTTTATTTTATTAAAAATGTCTACATTTCTTATTACTATCTTTTTATTTCTAAAACCCCTCTCAGCTTCGAAAAAGGTCACCTCTTCATAGCCATTATGAACTTTCTTGCCCTTATCCAAAGTATATTCCGAAAATTCCTTAGGTTGTCCAGCAAAACAATCTACTACGGACTTTACTGCATCTAATTGAAATTGTTGTTCTTTAAATTTAAATTTCATCTCTTCACCACCTATAAAACCTTAATTTCTGTATTTGGGGATATACCTTTAAATATCTCTTCTAAATTTATTCTAGTAGGGCAATCTTCAAAAGACCTATCTCTAAAAACAACTTTTAAAGGCTTTTCGCTAGCTATTACTCTAATTATGTCTTCATCTATATTTTTATCAAAACAAGCTACAAGAGTATCTTCATCTACAAAGTGAACTTCTCTTCCATTTATATTCTTTGTTTCTATAGGAAGGGATAAAGGAAGTCCTAATTCCAATACTACTTGTGTTAATAAGTCTAGACCAGTCCTATCTTCTTTAATATTTTCTTGTAGTTCCTCTAGTCTCATTTGAGAGAATTCATTTGGGTAATAGTATACGTCCTTCATATTTGATGAGTCTACTTTAAATACTCTAAATCCATAGTCTATATCTGCATTGGTTTCTTCCTTGATTTTCTTCCCAGCTCTACGTATACGTTCTTTACCTATCTCACAGATAGTCTTATATCCAACTTTATAGGCTTCGGATTTTTCATCGGTTTCCTCTGGAAGCTGAACCATAATGTATTTTCTATTTCCTCCATCTTCTGCATTAAGTTGCATTACTGCATGGGCAGTGGTAGATGAGCCTGAAAAGAAGTCGAGGATGATTGAATCTTGGAATGAGCCTATTTGATATAAGTCTATTAATAAATTTAAAGGCTTTGGATTACTAAATATCTTACTATCAAATAACTGTTTAATCTCTGCAGTTCCATTACCACTACTGTATTCTGGTTTGTAAAATAGAGTTTTAGGTTTTTTAGATGGGATATCCCCAATAGATGGTCTCTGTTTCTTATATATAGTGAACGCTCCATTCACATCCGAATTTACTATTACATTATGCC
>CAZTEN010000003.1:3879-20300 GCA_964612495.1 uncultured Tissierella sp.
TTTATAAATTTGGATTTGCTCCAACGCCATGACATTTCCTGCCCATTCGTAATTGGAAATATCTCCATAGAATTATCACTTAATCTTTCTAATGACCAGTCTAATACTTCTGTATCATTTTTAGTATTTAATTTAGAATCTTCAATATAAATTGGAAAATATAAATTTGGCCTTTTCTCTCTAGGGGCGTTTACTCCAGTAGCCTTTAAGTTTGCTCCCTTTTTATACATTCCATAATCATCTTTAAGCCAATCATCAGATTCTTCTTCATCTAAAGTAAATTCATTTAAGGCACATTCAAAATACGACTTAGCATATACTAATGTATATTCGTGCGTTCCTGCAAACCCAAACTGGTCATTATTTCCCTTTAAATTCATTACAGTTGGCAATTGAGCAACAAAATTCCTCTCCCCCAAAACTTCATCACAAATCTTCCTTAAATTATGCACCTCATTATCATCTATAGAAATAAATATTACTCCATCTTCACTGAGTAGATTTCTTGCTAATTTCAATCTTGGATACATCATAGTTAACCAATCACTATGGTACCTTCCATTAGAATCAGTATTAAGAAATAGCCTATTGCCCTCTTCATCCATTTGTCCAGATTCTTCTAAGTATTCATCCTTATCTTGAGTGAAATTGTCTTTATAAACAAAGTCTTTTCCTGTATTATATGGTGGGTCTATGTATATACATTTAACCTTGTTTAAATAAGATTCTTGTAGTAACTTTAATACTTCAAGATTATCTCCTTCTATATAAAGGTTCTCAGTATTTTCCAAATCTAGGCTGTCCTCTTTTACTGGTCTTAAGGTTTTATTTACAGGAATATTTCCTTGTAGTATTGCTTCTTTTTTGCCTGGCCAGGTAAGTTGGTATCTTTCCTTTTCTCCTTCAACTAATCCATTACTTAGTTCTTGTTGGAGTAATCCAAAGTCTATGACTTTTGTTAGATTGCCCTCTTTATCTTTTATTTCTGTAATTACATTTGGAAATAGCATTTCAATTTTTTCAATATTAGCTTGCGTAATATCTTTTGATTGCATATGTAACTTGTCCATAATTTCCCCCTTTAGCTATACATTATTCTAAGGTTTCAGTTAATCTATCAAAATCAGATTTAAATAACTTGTCTTGGATTATTCTATACTTTTCAAATTCAGATTCTGCAAACTCCTTAGCCAAAGTAGCTGTTACTTTCCCTGAGTTCTCAAGAATCTCCTTCTCATTAAATTGTAAAAAAGCATTTAATTTATTTGCCCAATCCTGCATAGTCATGGGAATATTTCTTTCTGCTTGGCTTTCAGCGTAATCAAGATACATAGAAACAAAGCGGTCTAACTCTCTTATTTCTCCTGCATTTAAATAATTTTTTGCTGTAGATACATCAGTTTTAACAATCTTTCCATCAGGTGCATTTTTCCAAGTGGTTAATCCCATATTATTCTTTGTACTATCAGCTCTTCTATAAATAAGCTCTGCTGCAGTACTTCCATGAATTGCAAAATGTAATTTGTTTTGAACTGTTTTAAAGAAAATTTTAGTTGTTTTTGAATTTGAATCATAATCTAACGATGTTGCATAAATATCAGTTATCTTCTGATAAAATCTTCTTTCTGAAGCCCTAATTTCTCTGATTTCTGCAAGCAAATGCTCAAAATAATCTTCGTTCAAAAATGTTCCATTCTTTAATCTCTCTTTATCTAGAACATATCCACGAATTGCAAAATCCCTGAGTACTTTTGTTGCCCACTGTCTAAATTGTGTTGCTTTTAAAGAATTAACCCTATAACCTACTGATATAATTGCATCTAAATTATAAAACTTAGTATTATAGTTTTTATTATCCTCAGCAGTATGTGCAAAAATTGCACATACTGAATTTTCGTCTAATTCTCCTATTGAAAAGATATTGCTAAGGTGTTTCGTTATAACGCTTCTGTCAACATCAAAAAGAATACTAATCATCTTTTGAGTAAGCCATACTGTTTCATTTTCTACTCTGACTTCTATTGAATTTTCATTAGCCTGAGATGTAAATATTAGAAATTCTGCAGTGCTATTTCTAATTTGTAACTTCTTTTTAGAATCCATAATTTCCCCCTATCTGCTAATTAAGCTATTTAACTCTTTAGTTTTCCTTCTTAATTCTCTATTTATCTCTACCTTTTTATTGAATTGTTTTTCTCTTATTACTTTCTTTTCAAGGGATTCTATTTCCCTTTTTAAAGTTTCAACTCTTTTATTTAGTTCTATTACATCTTCTATTTTCTCATTAATACTACTTTCTATTGGAATCAGTTGCCTAAGGATATTGTCATATACATCCTTTAGAGTCAAGCCAGAAAGTAATTGAAAGTCCAATTCATCTTCCTCCACCCATGTGGTTTCATAATAGGAGTTAATTACCATCCTGTTTTCATCTATTTTATTTCTTTCTTTATAAGCTATTGTAAGTTTGACCTTATCTTCATATAGTAAAACATAAAGTATTGGATAAGGAATTACTTTATCTATGTTTTCTAGGACCTCCTTAGATAAATCCTTACCCTTTAAATATATTTCGAAGACTTGGATTTCTTGAACTTCCTTAGTGCCAGCTAGATTTGTAGTTTCTTCTGATAGCTTATACTTCCATACTATATGGTCCACTTCATTGACAAACATTGATTCTAACTTACTATCTGCCTTTATTTGACTATATAATTTGTTCTTGGGTATTCGTCTATTATATAGAGTTCTTTCCGGAAGATTTAACATCCATAACACCTACCTTATGACAACAAAGGCTATCAATTCAAAATCATCTAAGCCCTTTATATTTTCCAACAAAGCAGTTGTTCCTCCTTTACTAAATAAGCTATCTAAGTCACTGTCTTCGTTAACATCTATTATAGTCCTAATGGTATCTTCCAATAGGCTAGAATATTTGTCCATCTTTTTACCGTCTTTTGTTTCTTTATTAAACTCAAGATATGCATCCTTTATTGGCTTATTTATGCCTTTACATCCTGCTCGCAGGATATCCAGATTCTTCTTTATCTTTAAATGGTCTATATAAACTTCCCCATCATACTTCATATATACTAGATAAAATGGATAAATCATATTTTGTTTTTTCTTATCTATTTCGCTATTTATATTTTTTAGTACAAATATTACTCCAGGTATTATCCCCTTTTCTTCATTAGCTCTAATAACAGTATGAAGTCCATTAGGGATTTTATCCATATCTCCATTTTCATTTACATAGCTTACTAGGTCCATTCTAAAGTCATTTAAGCCTAAGTCAGTTATAGATACTCCAGTATTAATATCCTCTAAATCCAAGACTTCTTCTTGAAGTTTCTTTAGTTGTTCTTTTCTATATTCTAGGTCAGTTGATTTGTTGGACAGGACATTATCATCACCAGTAGCTGTAACATCTACTATTATCATCCTATCCTCAACCCGTTCTTTAAGTTTTATATATTCATCAAGGGTCATATCAGGCCAGAAATTTACTAGTTGTATAACATCATTCTTGGAACCTATACGGTCAATTCGACCAAATCTTTGTGTAATCCTTACCGGATTCCAGTGAATATCATAGTTTATTAAATAATCACAGTCCTGAAGGTTTTGTCCCTCAGAAATACAGTCAGTAGCAATAAGTATATCTATTTCTCCTTGAATGTCTGGCGTAGTTAAATGCTTTTCCTTTGATATTGGCGAAAAGCAAGTAAGGATAGTATGCAAATCATTTTTAATCTTTAAGGTTGTTTTGTTTGCATCTGAGCCTACTACTTTTGCTGTTTCAAGATTGAAATTCTTCTTTACATATTTGGATATATGGTCATATAGATAATCGGCAGTGTCTGCAAAGGCTGTAAATATAAGCACCTTCTTATTACCCGGATTTAATTGTCTATATATCTTTTCCTTTATTATATTCTCTAATGTAATAAGCTTAGTATCATGGTCTGGTGTAATTTTATCCATCTCACCAAGTAGGGAAAGTATTACGTCTTTATCATTGCTTAAATCTTCTTTCCAAGATATTCTATCGATATCAGCTAAATTTATCTTTACGGTGCTGCCTATACTAAATTCTTCATCTATCCATTCATCTTCATCTAGATTTATATTTTTGAAATCATTTTGCTCTACAAATCCATTTGTAATATGTTTTTCAAAGTTATTTATATCTTCTATAGTATTTTCAATACTTCTTAACATCTTTGACAATGTAAGCCTAAAGGCATCCACTGAGCTTTCAAGTCTTTTCAATAGATTTACCCTCATTAGGGTTTGAAGACTTATTTCTCTATCAGCCTGTCTTAAGCTGCTAAGGCCTCCCTTTACAACCGTATCATATATATTACTATAGAAGCTAAGTCTACTTTTTAATATATAATTAAACGGTGCATATAGGCTTAAGTTCAACCTAGTTAACTCATTAAAAATTTCGTTGTAATCAATTACGTCTTTTCTATCCGTTAATTCACAATAATGAGAAATAGGTTTTAGTCTAGTTGGGAACTTACCTATCTCTTCAACATTATAATACCTTTGGATATGTTTTCTGGACCGAGCAATAGTAAGACTATCTAATAATTCAAAGAAATCAAAGTCTAACATTTGTAGCAAGACCTCAGTAGTTCTTTCTTCATTAGGCAGCTTTGACCACTTATTAAAATTAATTTGTGTCCTTCTAAATATATCTTCTATACCTCTCTCAGTGTTGAGCTTTGAATTTATATTAGATGGATTCCCTTCATAGGCCAAGGCCAATTGATTCTTTAAATCTGTAAATTTATTATTTACTGGAGTTGCAGATAGCATAAGTAGGCTTGTTTTAACCCCCGGTCTTATAACATCATTCATAAGTCTTTGATATCTAGTCTGTTTGTTTTTATAGGGATCATTATTCCTAAAATTATGGGATTCATCTATTACTATTAAGTCAAAGTTTGACCAATTTAGCCTGCTTAAGTTTATTCCATTGCTATAGCCACCATCTCTAGATAAATCTGTATGATATAGCACATCATAATTAAACCTATCTTTAGCTAGGATATTATTAGTATAGTTTTCCCTATAGGTATTCCAGTTTTCAGATAGCTTTTTTGGGCATAGTACTAATACTGACTTATTTCGGAGTTCATAGTATTTTATAACTCCAAGGGCAGTAAAGGTTTTACCTAAACCTACACTATCAGCCAGAATACAGCCGTTATACTTCTCAAGCTTATTTATTATCCCTATAACTGCATCCTTTTGGAAATTATATAGCCTCTTCCAAATTTCAGTTTCCTTAAATCCGGTTGCTTCATTAGGTAACATATCCTCTGTAATATCTTCAAGGAACTCATTGAAGATATTATATAGAATAAGAAAATATATAAATTCAGGTGAGTTTTCATTATAGACTGTAGAGATATAATCTACTACTTCACTTGAGATATCTTGTAGCTTGTCCTTATCATTCCAAACCTGTTCAAAGAGAGAAAAGAATGTCTTTGTAAATGAATAGTCATCTGACTTTATTATGATATTAGATATATTATTGCCTTTTTCATATCCTAAATCCACAGTAGTAAATCCATTTATCTGAGTATATGTATGGTTTGAATTTTCCTGTTCGATATTTAAGAACCCCTGCAAGCTTTCATTCGTCTTATTTGATTTGAAAGTTACTTTTCTTTTAATCCAGTCACTACATTCTTTAGCTATGGCCTTTTGGGTTAGTTCATTCTTTAATTTTATCTCGAATTCTGTTCCATATATGCTTCTCTCTCTATTTATTTTAGGTATGTAGAACTCCCTTTTTTCTTTATCTATTTTATCTTTAATAAATGTTGGAGAATTAAAAATAAACCTGAGTTCTTCTACGTTCTCAAGTTCCTTTTTTAAGGATTCATATGCATATATTGAAAAGCAGGATGCCACTATAGAAAGTTGGTCCCCATTTTTTATAGTACTCTTTAGGTCATCTCCAAAAAGATTATTTATATTGTCTATAATTTGCATAAAGGATCATCCTTTCTTTGTACTTAAGGTTAAGCTTATTGATTTAATCCCTTACATTATATTATACGACATAAATCTAATAAATCCTTCTTGATTTCCAAAATATTGTAAAAAATAAAACAAGGCAATTTACCCCTCAAGATAAATTGCCTTTAATATACTTAAAGCTCTTTTACTTACATATATACCATGCTGCCCTGGTATCCACATCTATAACCTTAACCTCATCAAAGATATCCCCTAGCTCATCCTTAGCCACTTTAATAAAATTAAAGTAATCCCCACCCTCTAGCCATTCCACTATTGTTGTAAGAAGAGCTCTCTTTTCATTGTAATCATGGAGTATTACATATTCTTTTGATACCCTTTGCATCTCTTTATATAGATTTATCCTATCCTGAGCTTTTAGTCCATGAGCTACATATGAAGAAATTACAATATCGAAAGATTTATCTGTAAATGGGAGTTTTTCTCCAGGTGTGATTTGCAGAAGCTCTATATTCTTATTCTCAATTCTTTTTCTTGCTTG
Organism: uncultured Tissierella sp.; assembly: GCA_964612495.1. Classification (GTDB taxonomy): domain Bacteria; phylum Bacillota; class Clostridia; order Tissierellales; family Tissierellaceae; genus Tissierella_B. Next base: position 10,430 of record CAZTEN010000003.1, read on the forward strand.
TCTCAACATTCCGCTTGATGGGTCAACCCCTGTGACTCTGAGCCCTAGCTTTGAGAGTACATTGCTTAGGGCTCCTGTTCCACAGCCCACATCTAGGGCTGATTCATATTTGGATATGTCAAAAACACTACTAATTCTATCTATTATCAAACTGTAATACTTTACTTGAAAGTTGAAAAACCTTCCGTATATCGATGAAATATTATTAAACAACTTAGTATTTGAAGACATTTTTACCACCACTCGTTTTAATTATTTATGCCCAATTCTATAACTCATAAGCATAATTAGGAATATATTGACTTACCTTAGCTTAGTGCTTAAGTTTATCTATTAATCCTATAACTAAATCTACTCTAGAAAATGGTGTCATTATATAATAACCATCTATATAGCCTTCTATTTTCTTAGCAAAATCATAGGCTATATCTACCGCCAGTTTATTGCACTCTTCTTTATCTTTATCCTTATAAATGTCTATAATATTTTGAGATACATGAATTCCTGATAATTCAGATTCCATAAATATTGCATTTTTATAGCTTACAATTGGAAAGATTCCACCCATTATATATGCTTTAAGCTCTTGTTTAGCTAGCCTCATATTCTCAACAGCCGCTTCTGAAATTACCGGTTGGGTGTAGAATACATTGACACCCGCTTCTTCTTTCCTCTTAGCAATTTCCAGTTCTGCTTTGAAGTTTCTTGCATTTACATTCAGGGCTGCACCAATATTCATTGGATTTGTAAATAGGTCTTTGTTAAGCTCGTCTACAAAGTTTGCAAGCTTTGAAGAATTAAATTGAAATACGGATTTTATTTCATTTTTTTCTGCTGTCGGGATAGGATCTCCGGTAACTACAATTATATTCAATATATTCTCCACATTTAATCCAAGTAAAAGAGCCTTTGTTGCATTGATATTCCTATCCCTACAGGTCATATGTACAATAGGTTCAATTCCCAATTCATTTTTAAGCTTATAGGCTACTAAACTTGCATCAATTCTGGCTCTAGCTACAGGACAGTCAGCAATGGTTATAGCATCAGCTCCGGCTAACTCCAGTTTTTTTGCATTTTCCATATATTTACCTATATTCAAATCCTGTGGAGGATCGAATTCTACAGCTATGGGCCTTTTACCATTTTCCAATTTATTTCTGAATAGATTTTCTCTATATGGAGTTTCAAGTTTTATACTTCTAGTACCCTTATTTACTCTCTCTTTTCGTTCATAATCCGGAAGAATATCTGCAATCTCCTTAATATAGTCAGGGGTTGTTCCGCAGCATCCTCCAATAATATCAGCACCAAGGTCCAACATCTTCAAGATTGCATTTGCAAAGTACTCCTTATTGTTAGGATAAAAGGTCCTGCCATTGATAACCGTCGGATATCCGGCATTTGGCATAATAGAAATTGTAGAATTTGGAACTTCTATTCTTTCAAGATATTCTCTGATTCTAAGGGGACCTGATACACAATTAAACCCTACAGCATCTATAAAGCCACAATTAGATGCCTCCTTCATTAGATTTTCGCCCCATTCACCCAGACTAGTCTGACCATCTGCTCCAATGGCAAAGGATGTAATAATGAAGGAATCCTCTACTTTAGATTTAATATATTGGGCAATTTCTATTAGGTAGTCCATAGATGAATAGGTCTCAAATAGAAAATCCACAATGCCATTATTTAAAAATACATCTACAATTTCCCTATAATCATCAAATCTAGTAGTTTCCCTTGTACCTATTTGCCCAATATCTCCAAATATTAGCACATCCCTATCTCCTACTGCTTCTTGGGCAATTTTAATACCTGATTCGATAACCTTTTCTACCACTCCAAAATCACTGGAAAGTGAAATAGTGTTGGCATGGAATGTATTAGTCTTAATTGCCTTAGCTCCTGCATCTATATATTCTCTATGAATTTTTAAAATCGTATCTTTATCAAAAATATTTCCCATCTCACACTCGGGCAAGGGTCTATTGGAAACTTGAGGATAATAAGTGCCCATACCACCATCGAAAATAAGGGGAAAAATAATATCAGTTTTCTTAGTCATAGTTACCTCCAAATGTTTATTTACAACACATAATCTAGCAAAATTTCTTTAAATAAGACTAACACGAAAAGTAAATAAGTGCAACAAAAGAAAAAAATGCAAAATAAAATGAATTATAGTTGCCTTGGTCAATTGAAGATTTAGCTGAAGCCTTTAAGGCTGTAAAACAATATAAAACTCAATGTATAAGATGAATTCTCATTTATACATTGAGTTTTTTAATCCTGTTATCAATTTATTATCTTTAATAAGTAACCATAATCGGTTTATAGCCTTCAGGTAATTCTTCTTCACTTAAAAAATTAAAATTATCATCATTTAGTATAGGTATAAATACTTCAAATGGAATCCTAGAAAACTCACAGGCATAATTACTAGCTCCAAACCACTGACCCTCTTTGCTGCTCAAATTTAAATCTCTAGCAAATTTTGTATTATTTGAGCAATCATGAACTACTAAGTCCCAGTTTTCTTCATCCGCCATTTTCATGAATTTCAGAGTTAATTCTCTACTCCAAATCGGAGATATATAACCAAGTCTTGAGATATACATGTTTTCTCCATAATAATTGTGAATGTTATTTTCATTTAAATGTAATTCTGCACAATTTATAAAATCTAGTTTTGTATCTAGGATTGCTTTCTTTTTCTTAAAAAATGTTTCGAAAAACTCAGGACTCATAGGAGTTTCAACCCCTACATTTTTAATATATTTCTTGGCTATTCTAATATTTTCAATAACCTTATCTGAACACTTAGAAGCACCCAAGTTGAATCGAATCTCATTAAGACCTGCTTGACCTAATGCTTTCAATGTATCTTCAGTAGCCAATGTTCCATTAGTATATAGATGTTGATAAATCCCAGCATCACTAAATTTTTTAATAAATGTATAGTATTTTTCAATTTCCATGAATGGCTCTAAATATACGTAGGAAATGCCTGTTGGTTTCTGGTGAATTGAGAGAAGCAAATCGATATCCTTCTCATAAAATTTAGTGCCCCCAATTTCCCACATACCCTCTCCAATTGGAGGAATGCTTTCAAGTTGACCATAATTATAACAAAACTTACAGTCTAAGTTGCATCTGTTAGTTTTCCTAATGGCACCTAAGCCAGTACCCAAAAGACAAGAACGACATCCTTTTGGGAACTTGTTTTCATTTCCCACGAAAAAAGTTCTATTTTCTAAGGTTTTTAAACCTTTAATTTCAGACATTAACTTCTCATTTCTATAATCAATTGCTTCCTCAATTTGTGCAAAGGTCGCGTAAATAATTTCTTCATGTTTAACGCTAATTTCCTCTTCTTCAGTCAATTCTGAGAAAAGATCGAACCATATCAATGCATCGTTTTTAGAAATCTTCATATATCCTCCTCTGCATTTGCTACTTTTTATCTATATGCAACTATAGGAATAAGCTTGGTCAATTCTTTATCTGGTTTGAAAAATCGTTCGTGGGCAGTTACCTGAAAGAACATCTGAAATTCGGTATCTTGAATTTGCAATCATAACTGTTGTTCCTTGCCTAATTGGTTCCTTTATAAATTCCAGCTTACTTTTAGCACCTCCGGCACCGGAACGACTTGCACCGAAACAATGGTTTTGCAATTCATCTACGTGAGCAATAACTTCGTCTGCATCTTTTCCTTCTACTCTTTCAACTAATGTGGATGAATCATCTGGATCCATGTAAATTCCGTTGACAGAAGTAAGTATAAGTAAATACTTTGGATGGACTAAGGTAGAAATTACTGAAGCTGTCTCATCATTATCGATACATTCCACAACTCCTTTATGACCTTTGTTACGTAGCTGTTCTAATTCCCAACGTCTGTTCTCTTCAAAACTAACGGTATCATTATAATTAACAATAGGTATAGCATTTTGCTTTGGACAACGCAACAATAATTCATAAATATACTTTCTTTTTTCAGAATCATTAAAATGGGTATGTTCCACTAATAGTTGTCGAACAGAGTATTTTGATGGAGTATAACGCCTATACTCCTCCATCAATATTGCTTGTCCCTGAGCCGAATAATCAGTCATTATTGCACTTCTAGGACCTATTAACTCAGAACCTGTTCGTTTAATATAATCTAAACGTCCAATTTCAACTGCTCCAGAACTAACCCAGATCATTCCGGGACGTAGTTCCCTACCAACACGACTAAAAACATTATAATCAATATCATGTTCAGCCTTACGAATCAAAGCCATTGATCCTATCTTTCCTACTAATTCAATATCAAACTTCATAGCAATTAGACCTCCTGATAAAAATAAATAAAGGGCTCATCATATTCCATAATGGTAGAATAGACCCAAAAATCTCATCCTCCATGCTTTAAATATATCATATTTAGGAGAAAGGACCAAGTATTCTTTAGAGCTTTAAGTAAGTTTTTTGTTGATTCATCTATCTAAATAAGAAGTTCTTTTTCTTTAACAATTAAATATGCTTAAATCTAATTTTTTAGATAAGGCTTTTATTATTCCAAGGCCCGCCATAGAGTTACCATGGGTATCTAGAGATGGGCTATAAATACCTATTCCTCTATTGCCGGGAACTACTCCCATAAGACCTCCACTTACCCCAGACTTAGTAGGAATTCCCACCTCTATTGCATACCTGCTGCTGGAATCGTACATACCACATGCTAATAGTATGCCCTTTAATAATATAGTTAGCTCATGGTTATTTATTGCTGGTACTTGAAGTCCTTTGCATCCTCCTGATATGAACTTACCTATTCGAGCCAAGTCAACTACATCCATTTCTATAGAGCATTGTTTGAAATATGTGTCCAAAATTCCTTCCACATCTCCATCAATAATACCTTTGTTACTCATTAAATAAGCCATAGCTCGATTTCTACTTCCTGTTGCCTTTTCAGAATGATATACCTCTTCATTAAATCCAATTTCATTATTATTGGTAATAAATTTAGCCAAATCGATTATCCTTTGGAATCGTATAAAATCTCCACCCTTTATAAGGGATGTTACTACAATGGCACCTGAATTTATCAAAGGATTTGCAGGTTTTGTAATATTAGGCAAATCCAATTTAACAAATGAGTTAAATGGTTCATCTGTACCTTCCAATCCAACCTTCTCCAAGACCTTATCCATTCCGTTGTCCATTATAGCTAGAATTAAAGTTAATACCTTGGATATACTTTGAATCGTAAATTTTAAATTATGGCACCCACTTTTATGTATATTATTTTCCTTTTCTATAAAGCAAAGACCTATATCATTAGTATTAGCTTTGCTTAATGCCGGTATTTAATCAGCTACCTTGCCTAATTCAGTTAAATATCTATTTCCTTCAATTATTCTATTTAATAGCTGCTCCATAAAATAGATTCCTCCTATTTAATTACGCCATATTATCGTTTGATTGCCTATTTAATCGTTTTATAGTATAAAAATATCCTTAAGAAAACCTATGTCCCTACTTTTGGCATAGAATATTGATAAATGAAGTGATATAATATTCTAGATAAATTTTGAAAGGGGTAAATAATTAAATGAATTACGATATAAGGCTTATCCAATCTATTCAAAGAGCAATTGATATTATAAACTGTTTTAGCCAGTACAAACCAACCCTTAGTATAAATGAAATAAGCAAGGAATTATCACTTCATATAAATACTACAAGAGGTATCATCAACACACTTGTATATAATGGTTATTTAAGGCATGATCCAATTGAAAACAAATACTCTTTAGGACTTGTTTTTATCCCTAAGGCTGAACTTGTTAACACAAATTCAGTAGATAGAATTAAAGAGATTGTTAGACCCTATTTATATGAGATAGCTAATAAATATGAAGTATCATCTAGATTACAGTTGATTTCAAGGCAAAAGATATTTACTGTAGATACTGTAAATCCTGAAAATTCAAGGTATATTCTTCTAACTCGGATGGATACCCCTTTCCCAATAAATGCAACATCCTCAGGAAAACTCTACTTATATTATACAAATGAAGAGGAAAGGGAAAAACATCTAAATAATATTAGCCAAGTTAAATATACGGATAAAACCATTATTAGTAGGAATGACTTAGAAAAAGAGCTTGAGTTTATCAGATTAAATGGCTATTCCATAGAAAACGAGGAAATAGGTCTTGGAATAAGTAGCATTGCAATTCCACTATTCAACCATATGGATACTTTCTTCGGTACTATTAGTGTTACTGCCACTATCTCCATTATAGAAAAAGTCCATGATAAGGTTCTGATTGATATGAAAAGAGCCAGCGAAGAAATAAAGAAGGCAAGATTTTAGTCTGCCTTCTTTTTGTTTTATTCAGAACATTATTCGGCCCCTGCTCTTGTTGCTGTAATAAGCCTCTATAAGTTAAACTTTCTTTGAGTTACCCCTGCTAAGAGATAAATTGCCATCCAAGTAGCAACATGTCCTGATACGTTATTAGGGTCTTGTGGCGAATAGATTTCTACAAAATCAAAACCTTCACATTTAGCCTTGCCACATTCATATAAGGCAAGGGATAGTTCGAAAGTTGTTAATCCACATGGGTCTGCTGGTCCTCCCGGATTGTTTGCCACATCCAATATATCTGAGCAAACTGTTACATATATGGCATCAGTTCCATCGCTTGCTATTTCAATTGCCTTCTTTATTGATTCGGCTATTCCTTTTATCTTAACTTCCATTCCTGTGATTACAGTAGCCCCAAATTTCTTAGCGCTCTTTAATCCTTCAGGATTATTTCTTGGGCCTCTGATTCCAAAGTGAACCATATTCTTTGGATTTACATTTTCATCTTCATATAATCTATAGAATGGAGAGCATCTTGCATATTTATCTTCACCATATGCTTCCATATTATCCATATGAGCATCAAATTGAATAACTCCGATTTTTCCATTATGTTTTTTTGCAAATTCACTAATTAGTGGATAGGAAATAGAGTGGTCTCCACCAAAGATAATAGGAAACTTATTTGCATCAAGGATTTTCTTGTATTCACTTCTTATGCTATTAAAGGTAAAATCATAATCCCCATTTTTTACTGCTACATCACCCATATCTCCACCGGTAAAATAATCAAATACATCTATATCAAACTCAGGTAAATATCCACCATATCTTGTAGATGCTTTTCTTATATACTTAGTGCCCATTTCTACACTTGTAAAAGGACCATTTGTATTAACCCCTTCCCAAGGTACACCCATAATAACTATATCGCTGTTTTCTAAGTCTTCTTGAGTTTTAATTGTAGGTAAGCCCATAAAGCTTGGTACTCCACTAAAAACTTCCGGAATTTCTCTTCCAGGTACGTAACATATTGGTTTATTTTTCATTATATATCCCCCTTATACAAACTACATTATCGTTTTAAAAACTATATTGTAATCTTCACTGCACCATTATACGATGATAAAAAATACTTGTCAATAATCTTATTTTAGAAAATTAAACAAAGTGAATTATATCAAAGTTTTTAGTAGTTGATCTGCTATTCGATAAAGATTTGCTTCATCGTGAGGTCGACCCATAAGAGTAAGACCATAGGGAAGACCCTTTTTTGTTTTCCCAGCCGGAATGCTCAAGCAAGGCATACCACTAAAGCTTCCAATCCATGTAGTTGCTCCAGTTGATGCATATGGAGTCGTTTCAACTCCTCCGACAGTGATTTTGTTTTCACCTTCACCAATCTTATATGCTGTCAAAGGTGTAGTAGGATATACAAGGCACTCAGTTTCATCAAGTGCATCAAAAAGAATATTAATTAATTCTTTCTTTTTTCTCTCTAATTGTACATATTGTGTTGAAGAAATATTTCCTCTCTGTAGACGTGCCATAACCTGAGGATAAATATATTCGCTATAATTTTCTATATCTTTAACATGGATACTGTGGGCAAATGCTAACATACTCAACTGATGTGCCTCACGGAGTTCTCTAAGATCAGGTAGTTTTTTCTCATATATAGTGACCCCAAGTGATTGCAATTCATCAACTGCCTTCATGCAACCTTTAGCCACTTCAGAGTCTATGCAGCCATTAAAAAACTCTGCAATAATCCCAATTTTGGATCCTTTTATGCTTTCTCCTATCCTATAAGAATAATGGATATAAGGTGGATAAGATTGTCTCCAATCCTTGTTATTGTAAGATATCAACATCTCCAAAAGCAATGCATTATCCTTAACGCTATTTGTTAATACTCCGACTGTATCTACTGAATCACTTACAGGCATAATACCAGCATTGCTGATTATAGAGTATGTAGGTTTCATACCAACCAGTCCGCACAATGAACTTGGCATACGAATAGACCCTCCAGAATCAGTCCCAATAGCAGCTGGAAGTAAACCTGCTGCAACAGCTGCTGCACTACCTGCAGAAGAACCTCCAGAATAGCATTGAGGATTATGAGGGTTTCTGACAGCACCATCTAAACAGTATTCACCTGTTGGCCCTAAAGCAAATTGACATGTGTTTGTCTTGATGTCAGTAATTGCACCGGTTTTTTTTAAAGTCTCAACAATATAAGCATCCTTTTGTGGCATGTGTTTACGATAAGCATCACAACCATAGGTGGTATATAAATTTTTTGTATCAATTATGTCCTTAATGCCTATAGGAATTCCATCAATCTGGCTTAAAGGGGTACCATGGATATAGCGATGTTCAGCTTCCTTTGACCTAGTTAAAATTGAGTTTTCATCAAATGAAATAATAGCATTGTATGTATCTTCTTTAAGTAGCTGTATAATGTCCTTTGAGTACTCTACAGGAGAAAGCTCCTTAGATTTAAACTTTTCAGATAATTCTATCAAAGATAATTTTTTCATCCTAACCTCCATTTCCTTTCGCTGCTACCTTTGGCAAACAAGGTGGGGGATATCTTCACCTAGTTATATTATATCACACAGCTAGTATTAGCTCTATTCTTTCTCATTCTTAAGATTTACAAACAATGCAAATACTATTGTCCCATAGATTATAAAACTTCTTAAATATTCCCCTAAGGCTGGATTCTTGAACAAATTTTGTCCTGCTAAGGGAGAAGATATAAACAATATATGGAAAAGTATTAGTCCTATATATGCATTTCTTAAATTAGCCTTGGTAAAGGTGGCTCCCCCAACTAACAATGCGGCTGCCGAATAAACACCAAAAGTCAAGTGACCTGTATAAACGCTAAGCATTCCTAAATTTTGGATGGACATAAGCTGGCCTAAGGAAGCTAAAACCGTTGAAATTACTATAGAAAGCCTTCTAGTCTTGTTTACATTTATTCCCAACATTTTTGCAGCACTAATATTCTCTCCTACCGCCTTCATATGGTAGCCTATCTTGGTTTTTTCTATATAAGAAACAGCCAGTCCTATGGATATGATTATTATCAAGGGCAGCAAGGAAAACTCCACATCCCCAACTCTTACCATCATCACTCCCTCATAAAGACCCTTAAATTGATTGGCGTCTATTGTATTTCTTATACCAATACCCCTTGATAGCAATATATCCTGATTTTTGGCCCTTATAATAGTTCCATGGCCTACCATAAAGATTAGCTGGTAAAAACTATTGCCCAACAATCCTAATACCATACTGGCAATCATCTCTCTGCCCTTTGCCTTGTTCAGTAAAAATCCAATTAAGTTTCCAAGGATTATAGAAAAGACAATACTAATACCAGCAGCCAAAAGATACCCCTTTACTCCCATTATCTGCCTATCTATGACGAATATAAGGGCCATTTGAGCAGCAATAGCACCAATGGTAATTGAAAAGTTAATT
>CAZTEN010000004.1:0-6939 GCA_964612495.1 uncultured Tissierella sp.
AATGGTTACAGAACACTTTGGACACTGTATCAACTTCAATATTTTTGAAGTTGAGAACAAAGTCATTATTAAGAGTGAGTCTATCCCAAATCCTGGCCATAAGCCTGGTTTCCTTCCTAACTATTTGAACGATATGGGTGTAAACGTGATTATCTCTGGTGGCATGGGTGGTGGTGCTATTGATATTTTCAATGAAAAAGGCATAGAGGTCATAGTAGGAGCAAGAGGTAATGCTAAAAAAGTAGCAGAAGACTACCTACAGGGTTCTTTAAAATCCACAAATTCCATTTGTCATGAACACCAACACCATGGTGAATGCGGAGAATAGAAAATAAGGGGGAGTAATAATGACTTATTCACCAAAATTATCATCTTCATTTAATGATACATATCTAAGGAGCAATCATATTTCGCCACAGTCAGGTATGTGTTCCTTTTGTACAGAGGAATGTGATGGAACTTGTGAAATCGCCATAGCAGCAGTCTTGGGTCAACGAACAGTATATCCAACCAATACAGGAAACAATCAAGTTGCTTCAGAGAAGGATTATCCAATTGATTTTTCACACTTCAATATAAATGGACGTGTCTTTGGTGCAATTGGAGCCAAGTCCAACTATGAAGAAGCTAATATTTTCAAGGTAAAACTAGAAAGAGAATATGGTAAATACAATCCTGTAAAACTATCTATGCCAATTATTTTACCTGCTTTAATAAAATTAAATTGGGAAGATTACTTCGCTGGAGCTGCCATGGCAGGAGTAAGCTGTGTAATAGGGGAGGAAGCAATGACTAAAGACCCTAATTTGAAGATTGAGAATGGGAAAGTTGTTGAATTCTCCTACCTTAAAGATATACTGGATTCTTTCCGAAAGTATTATCGTGGTTATGGGCAAATTATATTGCAATGTAATGTTGAGGACGATATGCTTGGTCTTCCGGAATATGCCATAAGAGATCATAAGCTAGAAGGATTGGAATTTAAATTTGGGCAAGCTGCAAAGGGAACTCAGCCGGTTCGCAGACTTAAGAATAGGGAAGAAGCCTTGAAGAAACAAGAAATGGGTGCCTTAGTATTTCCTGACCCTATGGCTCCTGAGATTATAAGGAAATTTGAAGAAGGAACTTGTCCGAACTTCTACTCCTATGGGAGGCTGCCATTATGGGATGAGGACTATTTAATCCCCCGAATTCAAGAACTAAGAGAAATGGGTATAAAAAACTTCTATCTAAAGATGGCTGGTTACCAGATTAAAGATATAGAAAGGGTTATAATGATTGGAAGCAAGGCTGAAGTTGATATGATTACCTTCGATGGTGCCGGTGGAGGCAGTGGCTACAGTCCAAGCAAGATGATGAATGAATGGAGCCTTCCTACGATCCTAATGGAAGATGCTGTTTGTACTATTGTTGAAAGATTAAAGGTAAAAGGCCGTTATATACCGGCTATTACCATAACCGGTGGATTTAGTTCTGAAGACCAAGTATTTAAATCCCTTGCCTTAGGAAATGGAAATGTAACAGCCATAGGATTATGCCGTGCTGCAATGACAGCTGCTATGACAGGTAAGCGAATTGGGAATATGGTCAAAGAAGGAAATATACCAAAGCATATAAAAAAATATGGGGATACTGTAGAGGAGATATATGGTGATTTGGCAGACTTAAGAGCTATATATGGCAAAGAGGCAAATGATTTTTCTCTAGGTGCCGTGGGAGTCTTTTCATACCTTAATAAGATAGCCTTTGGCTTAAAACACTTTGCAGCATTGAATCGCAAATTTGATAGCTCATATTTAGATAGGACCGATTTAATACCTTTAACCAGAGATGCTAAAAATCTCATAAAGGGAAGATGGTTTGAATAAGAGGTTAGGGACAGTAACTACTGTCCCTAATCATTTATATAGAAAATCAAAATTGTGCAGAGCATTTTCATATTCGTTGTGAAGGGTGTGGTTTAATTCTGCATATGGAGGATGTTATTGTAAAAAAATAAGCGAAATGATTCATAATCAATATGTATTTCGTTTAAATAAGCAAGAAACAGTTCTAACAGGAACTTGTTCAGAATGCTCAAAATAATGAGGAGGTAGGGATGAGGTTAAAAAGATTAAAAGTTAAAAGGGTATGGTATATTATTACACTCCTTCTAATGGTGGCAATTATTTTTACAGCTTGTACAAAAGATGAAAATTTTAGTGGTGATGAAGAAGAGAAGATAAAGATCATAGCTACGACTTTTCCTTCTTATGATTGGATGCGTGAAATTATTGGAGAAGAATCAGATGGATTAGAACTAACTTTATTAATGGATAAAGGTGTGGATTTACATAGCTTTCAGCCAAGTATCGAGGAGATATCCAATATAAAGAATAGTGATTTATTAATTTACGTTGGTGGAACTTCTGATAAATGGGTAGATGATTTATTGGCCATAAATGAAACTGATTTGACCGCTATTGGCCTAATGAATGTATTGGGTGACGGAATAAAAGAAGAAGTAATTGTAGAAGGTATGGAGCATGACCATGAAGATCATGAACATGAAGGAGAGTTGGATGAACACCTTTGGCTATCTTTAAAGAATGCAGGATTGTTTAGCAGGGCTTTTGCACAAAAGCTTGGGGAGATTGACCCTGATAATGCTGAAGTATATAAGAAAAATGCCGATAGTTATATTGAGAAATTAGAAATACTAGACAATCAGTTTAGAGAAGTTGTGGAAAAGGCACCAAACAAATATTTAATTTTTGGAGATAGGTTTCCTTTCCGTTATTTAGTAGATGATTATGGACTGGATTGCTATGCTGCTTTTTCTGGTTGCTCAACTGAAATCGAAGCAAGTTTTGAAACTATCAGTTTTCTATCAAACAAAATGGATGAATTAAAACTAGCTAGTATTTTAGTCATCGATAATTCGGATCAAAAAATAGCTACGACTATTTTAAACAACTCTAAAGATCCAAACCGAAAGATATTAGTATTGGATTCTATGCAGTCAGTAAATTCTTCAGACATCAAATCAGGTACAACTTATCTTTCTATTATGGAGAAAAATCTTAAAATTTTAGAAGAATCATTAAATTGAAAGGGCTAAGCTAATGTTATTAACTTTAAAGGATTTAAGTATAGGTTACAATGGAAGAAATATTTTAGATAAAATAAATTTAACTGTAGACCAAGGTGACTATATCTGCATATTAGGTGATAATGGGGCAGGTAAAAGCACCTTGATGAAAACAATATTGGGTTTAATTCCCCCAACTGGCGGTGATATAGGGTTTAGTTCATCATGCAAACAAACTGAGATTGGATACTTGCCGCAGCAGACGGATGTTCAAAGGGATTTTCCTGCTTCTGTTTATGAAATTACGATATCAGGCTGTTTAAATCGATGTGGATTTAGACCTTTTTATAATAAAGAAGAAAAACTCTTGGCTGTGAAAAACTTAGAGAAACTGGGAATGTCCGGTTTCTCTAAAAAATGCTATCGAGAGCAGTCTGGTGGTCAACAGCAGAGGGTTTTACTTGCTAGGGCCTTATGTGCTACACAAAAGATACTATTGTTAGATGAACCTGTTGCAGGCTTAGACCCACAATCCACTAAAGACATGTACAGCCTATTAAAAGATTTAAATGAAAAAGACGGCATAGCTATTATTATGATTTCTCATGATATAAAAACTGCCATAAAAGAAGCTAAAAAGGTGCTCTACATAAGTTCAACAAATATATTTTTTGGAAGCAAAGAAGAATATGTAGAAACATATGAAAATTTTGAAAGGAGCTTATAAATGGAGATATTCATTAAACTACTTTCTTATTTTTCTTATGATTTTGTTTGGTATGCGCTGATTACTGGATTTTTTATTTCACTTGCATCATCGTTACTTGGAGTAACACTTGTATTAAAACGATTTTCATTTATTGGTGATGGCCTTTCTCATGTGGCTTTTGGAGCCATTTCCATTGCATCTATATTGAAGATTTCAAATGATATGCTTGTTGTTACACCTATTACAATAATTTGTGCAATTCTGCTTTTAAAAACAGGGCAGAACACTAAGATCAAAGGTGATGCTGCGGTTGCTATGATTTCTGTAAGTGCTATGGCTTTAGGATATCTAGTTATGAATGTATTTTCTACAGCCTCTAATTTATCAGGGGATGTATGTGTTACCCTCTTCGGCTCAACCTCTATTTTGACTTTGACACCACTAGATGTTTGGCTTAGCTTGATTTTATCTATAATCGTCATTGTAGTATTCGTGGTGTTTTATAATAAAATTTTTGCTGTTACTTTCGATGAATCCTTTGCCACAGCAACAGGTACTAAGGCAGAATATTACAACTTGCTTATTGCCATTATTACTGCACTTATTATAGTTTTGGCTATGAATTTAGTAGGGTCCTTATTGATTACAGCTTTGGTAATCTTTCCGGCCCTTTCATCTATGAGGGTTTTTAAGAGCTTTCGTTCAGTTATTATTTCATCGGCAATTGTTGCCGTTATAGTTGCTGTTATTGGGTTACTGGTTTCAATTTTAGCTGCTACTCCGGTCGGCTCTACAATTGTAGCCTTTCATATGCTTGCTTTTATTTGTCTTAGTATAGCAGGAAAACTAATGGGAGGTGTAGCATGAAGAAATCAAGGTATTTAATGTACCTATTTATATTAGCCTCTTTAATATCTTATCTTAAAAGATTTGACCCACAGCCTGTTGGCTTAATAGGTATCCGCCACCTTAGGTATCAGAATTCTTGCTTGCAAGACATCACACTAACGCAACGATTTATCGTTTAAGAGGGGAGGGATATCTTCGCCTCCTTATAAGCTCATGTAATAGTAGAATTATTATCGAATATATATCATCCTGTTATTAGAAGTAACTATTAAGTCATATCCAGAAATAAAAATAAGCTTTGGAGTAAAATATCATGCTTAGAGCATATAAATATAGAATATATCCAAATGAAATATAAAAATAGACAGATTCTATCCATCAAGCCAAATATGCTCAATTTGTGGAGCCAAGAATATAGAATTAAAGAATCTAAAAATCAGAGAATGGACCTGCAAGAGTTGTGAAAGTCACCACGATAGAGATATAAATGCTAGCAGGAATATACTCAAAGAAGTAAAGAGAATGTTAGCATAATAAAGATAAAAGTAGGGTAGGAAATATCCGAATTAACACCTGTGGAGAATAAGATGCAACAAGGTCGGTCTAAGAAGCTGGAAACACCAATAGCAATATTGGAAGCTCGTGACTTTAGTAATGAGAGGTTCACTATACAATTAGCAGCAAGATTTGCTATAATGAGGTATAAGAAGCAAAAGGAGAGGATAGATAGATGGGTAAAAAGTTATTATCAATAATTTTAATATTTGCAATGCTTTTAGGCTTTGCTGCTTGTTCAGTTCCAATTTTGGAGTATGAGGTCAATGATACAGAAATTGTTGATTCAGGAATAGATGATTCTATAGAAATAGCACTTGATGAAAATGCACAATATACATCAGCCCAGGATGTAGCCCTATATATTCATACTTATGATAAATTGCCCCCAAATTATATTACAAAAGGAGAGGCTATGGACCTTGGATGGGAAAGTAGCAAGGGAAATCTATGGGATGTTACGGACAATATGAGTATAGGTGGAGATAAGTTCGGTAACAGGGAAGGCATTCTGCCAAAGGAAGTCGGAAGAATCTATTATGAAGCAGATATTAATTACCAAGGTGGATTTAGAGGTGCTGAGAGAATTGTCTTCTCCAATGATGGATTGATATTTTATACAGAAGATCATTATGAAACATTTAAACAGCTTTACTAGGAGGTAAAAATGGTGATTATACTATTAGATGGGAAAAGGATGAAAAGCAAAGAGACAGCACATTTGTACTTAAAAAGAAAACTTGACCTTCCACAATACTATGGCAAGAATTTAGATGCCTTATGGGATATGTTAAGCACAATAAGTGAACCAATGAATATTATCTTATTTAACCAGGAATACCTTCAGAGATATTTAGGTGCCTATGGAGATGGTATTACGGATGTATTTCAAGAGGCTGCAGATGCTAATGAGAAGATTAAATTTACAGTAGCAAATATCAGGAGAAAGACTGGCAAATTTTACAAGGAGCTAAGGGGTAAATAGAAATTGTGATTGCAACTAAAAGAGACAAAAGCAAATGGCAAGGAGGGGGATTCCTTGCCATTTGCTAATTATGTCTGCTACTTAGGTCATCTAACAAATCAGAGGTCAGCTTATTAATATCTTCAATTCTTTTATTTAGTTTGTGAAATTTCTTAGAAAGCTCATAGTCCTTAGCTTGTGCTAAGTCATTAGAGTTTAATAGCATGCTGATACTAGTAGTATATTCTAGGTTGGAGAAATTGTTCTCCTCAATTCTTTTTGCTTGGTTTATAATTTCTTCAATTGCTCTTTTGTTTTCCATACTATCATCCTTTCTTTTCATAATAATAGTATGGATATATTAATGAATTTTATTACTTTTATAAGCTTTTCTTATTAATTATTATTTAATGTTAAGAAAAAATAGCCCGAAGGCTATTTAATTACATTTTATTCTCGTTATCTACCCATTGTTTAGCTTCTTCTACTGAATCCTCAGTAGGTATAGCTACTTTAGAATCCGGAAGCTTCTTTTCAGTCTTGTAATATACATCTGTTGCAGTATCTTCTATTTTAGGCTCTCTATTTTGTTTATAAGTTCCTTCTATCTTTTTATCTTCTGAACTTTTCTTTTCCTCAGTCATAGATATTCCTCCTCCTATTTCCTATGCCTATTTATACCCTAACAAATAAAATATCACACAAATATTAACTTTACATCTAAAATTTAATTTATTTCGATGAGTTCTGGAAGGGGAAGGTAGCGGCTGGGACTCATCTTTTTTATTTTCT
>CAZTEN010000004.1:6977-7222 GCA_964612495.1 uncultured Tissierella sp.
CCTTAATCTTAGTATTCATATCTCCAGGGACAAGGTCTTCATTTTTCACATATTTAATAGAAGGTTTTACAACATCGGTGATGTTGTGATCCCATTTTATTATGGGGGAGTACTGGTTTCCGTAAAAACCCATATATAACCTATTACCAATCAGTTTAGACCAGATAAGAATATTCCCATCACTTGTGTTCTTAAATCTAAAGTCTTTTATTTCTGATATTTTATAAGTTTTAAATTCTGTATTG
>CAZTEN010000004.1:7264-12775 GCA_964612495.1 uncultured Tissierella sp.
CTTTTATTCCATAGGCTACAGTTGCATCCTGACCATAAGGAACATAATTTATAGGCATGGAATGGTAGTGTCTTTCTATAATCTCCAAATCCGACAATACGGCAAGGTTATACAGGGAGGTAGCAATCTTACATACACCGCCGCCTTCAGTCATTACGATATTGTTTCCGGTATATGAAGAGCCGGTTTTATATCCCCTGTATTTAGTATATGGTCCAATAGCTTGGTTTTGTGAGAATATTTTTTCAGGTTTAATAACCTGACCTTTAATACTTTGAGCAGCCATAGCTACATTATGCTCTTCTCCGGGAAGGGGATTTTTAAGTACTGCACAAAAACCTGCCATTAAGATTTGAGTATTATATTTTTCTTTAGCTTTTATAAAATCCTCCTGATTTTTCCAGGGCATATTGTATATGGGACCTGAAATTTCAGGAATATCATAGTCATCTTTAATAGGACTTAGGATAATTTCTACCTTATCACCATATGCTGGCCCTGTAAAAAGTAAAATAAGGCAAAGAATTGTAAGGATATATCTTCTAATCATCACTTTATCTCCTCCAATAACTTAAATTTCATACCTTATTTTTAGATAAAATAAGAGATAATATACTTATTTGTAATACCATATGTTTCCACTTTAAGCATAGAATAGGAGTATATTTTTTTCTTAAACATAATTTTAATTTTTAATCCAATAAAAGCTTATTATGAAAGAATAACAATCGAATGATTACCCAATGTGATATAATGAGGTGTAGATGTCCCTATCTCAATATTTAAAATTTAAGGAGCAGCAATGAAATTAGTCAAAGTAGATAATTCCAATAAAAAATATTTTATTAAATTTTTTGAAGACAGATACTTAAAGAATCCTCTAAAGCGTAACTCAATGTCATCTTTGCTAAAGGGGCTTTTATATGGAAAGAGCATAATGTGTAATTCTGTGGATTTAGAGCCTTTAATGATTGAGGATAATGGAAATATTATAATGATTTCTATCCTTGCTTTTGCCCATAGGATGCCTGACTTTATCCAAATAGGTTTTTTTGAAGCAATAGAGAACAACCCTTCAGCCTTTCAACTTATTTTACATAGAGCAAGGGCCATGGCTAAGGAAAAAGGAGCGACTAAGCTTTCCGGAAGTCTTAATATCCATGTAAACTATGGCCTTGGATTTTTAGCCAGTGATTATGATTGCATTCAAGGATTTGGTACACCCCATAATCCTGAGTTCTATAATTCCTTATTTGAGAATGCAGGTTTTGAGACTATAGATATGGTCTCCTTTAAGAGAAATATGTTAGATATGAAACCAATAATTAAAAATAGGATGAGAGACAGGCTAAGGGATAGGTATAGGGTTCGCCAGGTGAATTTTAAAGAACTGGAAAAAGAAGCTGAAATCTATACTAGAATAAACAACCAAGCCTTTAAGGACCATCCATTTTATTATCCAAGGGTAGTAGAAGAGGATTTAGAGCTCTTTAAGGAATTTAAATATCTTCTAAGACCGGAAAATCTATTGTTCGTGGAAAGGGAAGGAGTTCCCGTTGGTTTTATGCTTTGGTATCCTGATTTCCATAGCCTTATGAAGCCCAATGAAGCTTTAGGGGTTAAGACTGTAATCAAAGCCAAATTATACCATAATAAAATGAGGACTTTTAAAATCGTAGAAATTGGTGTAATACCTCAAGAGCAGAATAAGGGTGCCATAATAAGTCTTTTTGACTATTGCTACATTTGTACTAAGGATAAATTTGATACCTTCGAATCGGGATGGGTCCTTACTAATAATCAAAATTCATTGGCTTTAGGAGATAGATGGGCTGATGAAATCCATAAAAAATATAAGGCTTTTGTAAAGGATATAAGGGATGAAAGTATATAAGTCTATAGTTGAAATTAATAATAAGGGACAGATAGATGAAGAACTGATTAAATTACTGGATTTATTAGAAGGGGTAAATCCTTGCAAGCAGGAATATTATCTGGGAGAAAAGTCCTTAGTAATTTCCTATAATTTAAAGTTAAATCTTTTGAACTTTATAGGTTTATTTCCCTTAAGAATTAAGACTAGAATAATAGGCCTACCTATTTCAATATGTGAAAAAGGGTATTTTGGGGCTCTAGATGAAGTTGTGGAAATAGTTAAATCTATGAAGGGCTTGACCATAATTCTAAATGGAAATAAGGATTTAAATTCAAGGGCAAAGACCTTATCCACATTTATATTTAATAATAACTATAAAACCTTTAATGATTATATTAATAGTTTAAGATCACCCTATAGAAGAAGGGTAAATAGAGCCTTGAGTCATAGAAATAAACTAATAATCAGGGAATTTAACCATGATGAATTTACCAATGAACACTATTCATTATATAGAAGGATTATTGAGAGGACTGATAATCCGCTGGAAACCCTTTCTATGGATTATTTCATTAAATATGATGCTATACTCTATGAGTTTTTAGATAGGTCTATAGAAAGACTTCTTGGATTTATACAGTTAAAAATAATTGGTTCCCAACTATATTTTCTATTTTGTGGATTCAATAGGGAGGATAATAAGGAATATGATCTCTATTACAATATGGTCTTAAGGATAATTGAAGAGGGGATTAATCTAGGCGTAGACCGAATAAACTTTGGACAGACCTCAGATGAAAGTAAGCTTAAGATTGGGTGTATAAAAGAGGAAAGGTATCTTTCTATTTACCACCATAATAGGACCATAAATAGGGTTTTACAACTCCTGCTACCATACTTTTCATATAAGCCTTATGATGTAAAGCACAATGTTTTTAAGGAACTTAAGAATAAAAACAGGAATTAGTAATGATTAATCCAATACATAAAAAAGGATACAAAAAATGAACATATTACTTAAGAAGGTTAGGGTAAAGACTTTATTCTCACGATTCGAACCAATAAAGGTTGAACCCTTAGAGCTGTGTTATCTAAAAACTGTATGTGATGAAATGGGCCATAAATCATATATTTTGGATGAGCTCTTTGAAAAACAGGATATCATAGGTTTCATTCCCAATATAATCATCATTACAGGCTATAATGTAGCAGAAAATAGGATTTTAGAAGAAGCCAAAGGATATAAAAGACTTTATCCTCATGCAAAGATTATAGTAGGCGGACTTCATATACAGCTAAATGTCTCAAGCTTTCATAATGAAAATATCGACTATGTAATCCATTCTCCAAGCCTTGAAGTCTTTAAGCATATACTTAAACTTATAGGGGATGAGAAATCCACAAAGACAGGAGAAGAATCCCATACTCAAGGTTACGATTATAGAAGGGGTAAAGTTTGGGTAATTGGGTCCAAGGCTTTAATAGACTCTAATGAAGGGATATATCCTAATAGAGAGTTTTTTTATAAGAATAAAAATCTCTTTCATTATCTGGACAAGAGAGGTGTAGCCCTTATAAAGGGGAGTATAGGATGTCCATATGAATGCTCCTATTGTTATTGTAGAGAGTTAAATGGGGGTAAATATATAAAAGGAGATTTCTCTAAAATGATTAGGGAGATGTGCCAGGTAAATGCAGAATATTTTTGGATAGTTGATGATGTTCTCTTTGTAAGTGGGCAGGATGTTAATGCCTTTGTAGATGAAGCACAAGAACACAATTTCAAAAAGAAATTCATTGCATATTTGAGGGCTGACTTTATAATTAGGGAAGAGGACAAGCTGGACTTATTGAAAAAAGCAGGATTAAAGGAAGTAATTATAGGTTTTGAAGCTATAACAGAAAGTGAGCTTAATGAATATAATAAAGGGTCTAGTTCTTTAGATTATCCTAAGGTTATATCCATATTAAAGGAAAGTCAAATAGATTATACAGCTCTCTTTATGGTACGACCTGAATATGGGACCAAGGATTTTTTAAAGCTTTATAAGTTCATAAGGGATAATGATATTGAAATATTTACCCTTTCTATATTTACACCTTTGAAGGGCCTAAGGGCTTATGAGCATTATGAGCTTATAACAAAGGCTCCTGAGAAATTTGATTTTCTACATCTTGTTACAAAGTCCAGGCTTCCTAAACCCTTGTTTTATATATTATTTTATTCTATGCATTTAAGAATGCTTAGATCAAAAAGGATAAGAAAATTTCTATTTAGGAGAAGAACATGAATATTTGGGATTTCTGGGCTAAGAGATATCATAGACTCTGGGTACAAAAATATAGCCTTAAGCCAACGAGAAGATATATATTAAGTCAAATAGGCTTAAATAAATCCCTTAGGATATTAGATATAGGTTGTGGACCGGGAGAATTGATTGAAGAGATATTTAAGATAAACCCCAATGTGGATATTAGCGGTTTAGACTTTTCCTATCACATGTTAAAGGAGTCCCGAAAAAAGAATCCGAGGGCTAGTCATATTCATATGGATGTGGCTGATTTACATAGACTTGACGGGGAATTTGATATGGTAATATCCAGCCATTCCCTTCCCTATTGGAAGAATCCGAGCAAGGTAATGGAGGACCTTTATGAAATTCTTAAGCCAAATGGGAGGATAATCATTGGATTTGCCTCCGGGGAAACTTTATATGATAAATTAATACTTTTCTTCGTAAAGTTTACTACGGGATTTGCAAGCTATCCTTCGGAATCAGAATTTGGAAAGATTATTGAAAGTAATTTTGAAGTATTACATAAAGAAATTATCAGGGAAAGAAAGTTCATGCCTAGAATTACCATATATACTTTAAAGAAGGTGAGATTATGAAGGTGTTGTTAATAAGACCTGAGCCGCCAAAAGAGACCATTGGCCTTAAGCATGTGATGATATGTGAGCCACTTGAACTGGAATATCTTGTTTCCAATGTTCCTGAATATATAAAAAGCAAGGTAACCCTAAAGATATATGATTTAATCCTTGAAAAGAAATCATATAAGAGGATATTGTTAAATGAAAATCCCGATTTAATAGTATTTACAGGCTATATCACCCATGTAGGTGTGATTAAGTCTATGGCAAAATTTGCAAAGGAGCTTTTACCGGAGCTTGTAACAGGAGTTGGGGGAGTTCATGCGGAGGTCATAGGGGAAGACTTTGATTCCCCCTATATAGATTTTGTTTATAATAAGAATGGCATAGATGCCTTTAATGAAACCCTTATAGGACTATTAGTAGAGAGAAATATAGATGAAATTATGGCCAATATTGAACTCTTACCGGAAAGAAAGAAATCTCTAATTTATCCAAGTAGAAGGTCTGTTGAAAAATATAGGAAGAAATATTACTATATGTTCCATAATCCATGTGCCCTAATAAAGACTTCATATGGATGCCCTTATAATTGCAGCTTTTGCTTCTGTAAGGAGATTACAGGAGGTAAGTATTATGCCAGGGATATAGAGGATGTACTAGTAGAGCTGAAAAATATTGAGGAAGAGGAAATATATATAGTAGATGATGACTTTCTTTATGATGGAGAGAGGCTCAATTCCTTCATCGAAGGATTAAA
>CAZTEN010000004.1:12785-19988 GCA_964612495.1 uncultured Tissierella sp.
ATGAGATTAATAAGAAATACCTAGTTTATGGAAGGGCAGATTTTATAGTGGAAAACCAAGAACTGATGAAATCCTTTAAGGAAGCAGGGCTTCAGGCAGTTATTGTAGGAATAGAGTCTCTAAGAGCTGATGACCTTGAGGATTATAGAAAGGGAACTACTAAGGAGATTAATGAAAGTTGTATAAGGATATTAAAGGATTTCGATATAGAATTATACGCTACTCTTATAATACCTATGGATTTTACAAAATCTGATTTTAAAGACTTAAGAAATTGGCTAAGAAGTCAGGAGGTAAGATTTGTAAATCTACAGCCCCTTACTCCTATGCCTGGAACAGACATATTTGAGGAATATCTTCCTAAGCTTGTAGTTGAAAGGAAGGACTATGACAAGTGGGATATGGCTCATGTGGTCTTAAAACCGGCTCATATGAGCATAAAGGCCTTCTATTTTCAGATTTTGCTTTCTTATTATAGAGTGGTTATGAGACCTAAGAATATTAAGGCAATGATAGAGAAATATGGACGCAGGCAATGTTTCAAGATGTTTAAAGGCAGCTCCTATGTAAGCTGGCAATATATAAAGAAGATCGTGAAGGGATAAGAATGAAAAAGATACTGCTAATCCAACCAAGTCCATATGATCAAAATAAGAAGCCTATTAAAAAGGATAGGCTTTATTTTGTGGGCCTTGCTCTGCCCTTATTAGGTGGCCTTACTCCTAAGGATTATGAAGTGGAGATTATCTTAGAAATCCTAGAGGATATTCCCTGGGATACGGATGCAGATATAATTGGAATCAGCTCCATGGGACATGGAGTCATAAGATCCCTTGATATAGCTAAAAAATTCAAAGACATGGGTAAGACGGTCATCCTGGGCGGATATATGGTAAGCATCATGGCAGAGGAAGCCACTAAGTATTGTGATGCTGTAGTAATTGGGGATGCGGAATTGGTGTGGCAGGACCTTTTACAGGATTATGAGAATTGTAGACTTAAACCCATATATGAGAAGAGGATAGAAGGTAGTATATTGTCCACACCCTTGCCTAGATTTGACCTTATTATAAATAAAAAAATAGGGAACTTTCTTCCTGTACAAGCTGGGAGAGGTTGTCCAAATGTATGTAGCTTCTGTTCGGTATCCTGTCTCTATGAGGGAAGGTATATAAAGAGACCCCTTGAAGAAGTCCTTAGGGATATAAAGCAGGTAAAAGCTCTTGGTTATAAGAAATTCCTCCTACTTGATGATAATATATTTTCCGATAGAATATACTTAATGGAGCTTTTAAAAGAGATTAAGTATTTAAAAATGTCTTGGATGAGTCAATGCGATATTCGTATTGGAAGTGAGGATAAACTTCTTAAGGTACTTGCAGAGAGTGGATGTTCCACCTTAAGCTTCGGCCTTGAAAGCATATCAAAGGAAAGCCTTGTGGGGATGAACAAAGCTTGGGCTAAGCCGGATGAATATACTAAGTTAATAGAGAATATCCAAAACCATGGAATAGATGTATCTACGGAGATGGTAGTAGGTGGGGATGGTGATACACTGAAATCCATTGAAATGACTAAGGATTTTATTGAGGATAATAAAATATCGGTTCCTAGGTTTTATATTTTAACACCAATTCCGGGGACTAAATTCTTTAAGGATATGGTTAAACAAGGTAGGTTAGTTGATGATGATATCTATTCCTTTGATGGGACAAAAGCGGTTCACCAACCTAAAAACATGACCCCTGATGAGTTGACAAAAGCTTACTGGAATTTATATAATGAGTTATTCGCTTTTAAATCTATTATTAAGAGAAATGTTTTGAGAAAAGAATTTATTAAGAAACCCTTTAAATATTTGTTTTATGTCTTAATCAATCTGTATTATAGGAAGCAGATCAGACAGAGGATAACTCCTAATATATTCTAGAGTTTTAAATAATTACATGTGGAGGTATATAATGTTTTTTATAGAATTATTGAAGGCAGCAATTCTTGGTATTGTAGAAGGAATCACAGAATGGCTACCAATTAGTAGTACAGGACATATGATATTGGTTGAGGAATTTATTAAGCTAAATGCCACGGCTGAATTCATGGAGATGTTTCGTGTAGTTATACAGCTGGGTGCAATTCTTGCTGTTGTATTATTGTACTTCAACAAGCTTAACCCCTTTTCCCTAAGAAAGTCTATGAAGGAAAAAAGGGATACTGTGAATATTTGGCTAAAGGTTATTATAGGGGTAATTCCTGCAGGCCTATTGGGAGTTCTATTTGACGATTGGTTTGATGAGCACTTCTATAACTATATAACAGTGGCAATTACCCTAATTATTTACGGAATTATGTTTATTATTATAGAGAATAAAAATAAAAATAAAAGACCTCAGATTTCTAATTTTCAACAGCTTTCATATAAGACAGCTTTTGGAATAGGAATATTCCAAGTTTTATCCCTAATACCTGGAACATCTCGTTCAGGCTCTACGATTTTAGGGGCCATACTCCTTGGTAGCTCCAGGTCAGTAGCTGCTGAATATTCCTTCTTTATGTCTATTCCTATAATGTTTGGGGCTAGTCTTCTTAAATTGGTTAAATTTGGATTGGATTTTACAGGCATGGAGATAGGAATTCTCCTAACAGGAATGCTTGTGGCTTTTCTTGTATCCCTATTGGCCATAAGATTTTTAATGATATATATAAGAAATAATGATTTTAAGGCATTTGGCTGGTATAGAATAATACTTGGGGTCCTTGTTCTTGGATATTTTATGATAGCAGGATAAAGCACAGGAGGAGAAATGAAAAAAAGAAAATTACGAGGCGAAATTATATTATCAATAACTGCATTAATCTGGGGAACGGCTTTTGTCGCACAAATAGTTGGAATGGAGCATATAGGCCCATTTACATTTACAGCATCCAGGACTTTAATTGGTGCAGCATCTCTTATTCCTGTTATATTATTAATTGACAGAAAAAGGGTTAGGGATGGCAATGAGGATTTTAAAGGAAGTAGTAAGGATTTGATAAAAGGTGGCCTTGCATGTGGATTAGCAATGTTCTTCGGAGTATCCTTCCAACAAGTTGGCCTTCAATATACAACAGCTGGAAAGGCAGGATTTATTACTGCATTATATATAGTACTTGTACCAATATTTGGATTGTTCATGCATAAAAGGATTGAAAAATCCGTATGGCTTGGTGTAGGTCTAGGACTTGTGGGTCTTTATCTATTATCAGTAACAGAAGGTTTAAGTATTGGAAAGGGAGACTTGTTAGTTCTCTTTGGAACTTTCTTTTGGGCTTTTCATATCCTTACTATAGACCATTTCGCAGATAAGGTAGATGCTCTTAAGATGTCATGTATACAATTTCTGGTATGCGGAATCATCGCCCTAAGTATAGCCCTTATATATGAAGATATTAGCATAGAAACCCTGGTTCAAAGTGCATTTCCGGTCCTATATGCAGGTATCATAGTAGTGGGCATCGCCTATACATTGCAAATCTTTGGACAGAGAGGGACTAACCCAACAACGGCTGCTATTATCATGAGTATGGAGTCGGTCTTTGCAGCAATTTCCGGTATCCTTATTCTAGATGAGACTATGTCTTTAAGGGAGATTACAGGTTGCATATTGATGTTTGCCGCTGTAATAGTAGCACAACTACAGCCTACTATTAAGAAGGATAAGGAATATGAGTTAGTAGAAAGATAGGAATGGGGTCATGCTTGAATAATTTAATTCAAGCATGACCCCATTAATCTACAGTGTGTTCAAATAGTCATTAGCTGCCAATGCACATTTTGCTCCTTCTGAAGCTGAGATGATTATTTGTTTATATGGTGTATTAGTTACATCTCCTGCAGCATAGATTCCTTCAATATTAGTTCTACCTACTTTATCTACTATGATTTCACCCTTTTCATTTAATTCCACTATATCCTTAAATGGAGCGCTATTTGGAAGATAGCCTATTTCAACGAATATACCGCTGGCTTCAATGGTGAATTCCTTGTTTTCTGTTTTATCAAAAACCTTAACTCCACTGACAAACTTATCTCCAAGGATTTCCTTGATTTGGGTGTTTAAGTGAATCTCTAGATTTTCTATTTTAGTCAATTGATCTATAAGGATTTGATCGGCTTTAAATTCACTTCTGTTAACTATAGTTACCTTGCTTGCTATTTTAGATAAGTCGATAGCAGCTTCTACAGCAGAGTTTCCGCCTCCCGCAACTATGACTTCTTCATCAGTGAAGAATGGACCGTCGCAAATAGCACAATAGCAGACTCCCTTTCTAGCAAATTCAGTTTCTCCAGGAACTCCAAGTTTTCTCGGTTTGCTTCCTGATGCAATTATTACAGCCCTAGCCTTATAGGAAGTACCATCACCAAGAATTAATTCCTTTATACCATCGTTTAATTTTATGGATTCTACACTTGTAAATTCATCTATTGGTACATCCAATTCATTTATATGTTCCTTAAATTTCTCTGCAAGTTCTGCTCCACCTAAAGAGGTATATCCAAGGTAATTCTCTACTGAGGATGTATCTACAACAGCTCCACCTAAATTCTTGGAGATAATTCCAACATTAGCTCCTTTTCTCTTGGAGTAAAGAGCAGCATTCAATCCTGCAGGACCACCACCAATTACTAAGACATCATATAAAGTATCTTTATTTAAACCACCCATCATATTCCTCCTTTATTGTCCTCATCTTTTAAATTTAGTATAAGTAATCTCAAGATAAAGGACAAGTATATTTAATTAAAATATCTATATTATAGTACCCAATATATTTATGTTGAAACCTGGTCTTCCAAAACCCTATGATTGGTGGTAAACTAAAGTATAACGGGGTGGTAAAATGTTTAAAAAATTATATCATGGAAAGATATACTATGGGTGGATTATTGTTTTTGCAACATTTATTATTATGGCTAACTCAATGGGTATTATCAATAACACTGCCAGCCTATTCTTAAAACCTATTAGTGATGATTTAGGGTTCACAAGATCAGCTATTAGTGCTACTTTCACTATACGTTTTGTTGTCCAAATGATAGTGTCTTTATTTTCATGGAAGATATTCACTAAATATAATCTCAGAAATGTAATGAAAGTGTCTGCAATAGTTATGGTTTTATCCTTCTTTTCATATTCTTTGGTAGATTCTTTACCTTCCATTTATATTATTTCTGTGATAGTAAGTTTATCGTTTACATTAATAAATATTTTACCTCTCTCATTAATTCTGAATAATTGGTTCAATGACCGTATTGGGACTGTAATGGGTATTGCATTTATGGGTAGTGGAATCGGAGGAATGCTATTTAATTCTCTTGCCGGGAAATGGATTTTTGAATATGGATGGAGGACCGCCTATCAAATATTAGCATTTATAATGTTTTTAACAATTATTCCATGTATTTTTTTCATAATAAGAATTCATCCAAGGGATATTGGCTTAGAACCCTTAGGAGAATCATCTAAATCCAATGAAAATATGGAAACTCAAAATAGTGGTAGTATGTTAGGTGAGCTTATCAAAACATATAAATTTTGGGTGCTTATTATTTGTTCAATGCTGCTAGCAATGAGTATAAATACATTAATAATGACTATATCTCCGCATTTAACGGATATGGGATATACAATTACTTATAGTGCAAACATTGTAGCCTTATGTATGGGTGCAATAGCTTTAGGAAAAGTTCTATTAGGCTATTTATATGATAAAATCGGAGTGAAACTCGCTACAATTATCTCATGCCTTTCAACATTAATAGGGTTAATTGGGCTAATTAACTTTAATAGTTATTTTACTTTATTAATACTAATTATTGGGGCAGGAATCAGTGGTCCCTATGGGAATGTGGGTTCACCCATAATTGCTCAAAAATTGTACGGTAAGCGAGACTATAGTGCTATA
The DNA here is from genome assembly GCA_964612495.1 of uncultured Tissierella sp. GTDB lineage: Bacteria > Bacillota > Clostridia > Tissierellales > Tissierellaceae > Tissierella_B. Next base: position 18,729 of record CAZTEN010000004.1, read on the forward strand.
TATGGTATAGTATTTGCAGCTAATACAATAGGAATAGCCTTAGGGCCTATGTTAATCGGTTATATTCACGATTTAACAGGAAATTATTTGTTAGGTTTTAAATTAATGTTAATAATTGCTTTCTTAACAATGGTCACCTATTCATTTATATTAGAAAAAGAAAAAAGTGTGGATATTAAGTTTAGATCAAATATTTAACCTCGTTATATTTTGGTATAATTAAAATACAGTAGGCAAGTCTAGTTATCTAGATAGACAAGGAGTGATACAAATGTTAAATAAAGCTATAGAATTGGCAGCCCGTGCCCATGAAGGACTGAATGATAAGTGTGGAGAACCCTATATACTCCATCCTTTAAGAGTAATGTTGACATGTAAGGATGAACTAAGTAGAATCTGTGGAGTCCTTCATGATATAGTAGAAGATACGGAAATTACATTTGATGACCTTAAAAGTGAAGGGTTTTCAGATGAGATTATAGAAATTCTAGATTGTTTAACTAAAAGAAGCGGAGAAAAATATGAGGACTATATTGGAAGGGTGTTGACCAATGAGATAGCAATGAATATAAAGCTGGCTGATTTAAACGATAATATGGAGCCTAATCGAATTACATGTTATGACAGTGATTATGAGGCAAGATTTGAAAGATATAAGGCAGCTAAAAGAAGGATATTGGATAATCTATATGTTTAATTGATGAAAATAAAATCTATGTAGATTTATGGAAAAAATAATTAAAATAATTTTTAAATGTAAACGTTCCCCTCAGAAACTTGTATATTTCAATGCTTTTTAATATGGTATAATACTTTTATTAGTTTCTTATAGGGAGATGATATTTTTGTTTAGAGAAAAGCTTCTAAAAGATATGGAATTTATAATAGAGCTAGACAAGATGAAATCCATATTCAGAAAAACCAAAATAATTGGTGAGGATAGAAACGAAGACGACGCTCAACATTCCTGGCATATTTCAATTATGGCAATGATATTATCCGAATATACTAATGATGAAGTAGACCTCCTAAAGGTAATTAAGATGTTATTAGCTCATGATTTAGTTGAAATATATGCAGGAGATACCTTCTGTTATGATGAACAGGGTAATATCGATAAAAAGGAGAAGGAAATAGCAGCTGCTGAGAAGATATTCGGAATATTAGACCATGAAAAGGCAGATGAATTGAGAACTCTCTGGGAGGAGTTCGAAGCTATGAAAACTCCTGAATCCATATTTGCGAACTCTATGGATAGAT
>CAZTEN010000005.1:0-2651 GCA_964612495.1 uncultured Tissierella sp.
AAGTTTTTCATAGAGTTCATCAGAAAGAATGAATATGTTGTTTTGGACAGCCCATTCTGCAATTTCCTTAAGCTCGTTTTCTGTATAAATCGAACCATTAGGATTGCTAGGTGAATTAATAATTATAGCTTTGGTTCTTTCTGTCTTAGCCTTTGATAAGTCCTTAACACTAAATTTAAAATCATCTTCTTCTCTTGTTTCTATAAATACAGGTACTCCGTCTGCTAGTCTTACAATTTCAGGATAACTTACCCAATATGGAACTCCAATAATGACTTCATCACCTGGGTTTAAAATAGCCATAAACGCATTATAAATTGAATGTTTACCACCATTTGATATTAGTATATTTTCAGGAGTATAATCTAGATTGTTATCTCTCTTAAATTTCTCACATACGGCTTTCTTCAATTCTTGTATGCCTGATGACGGCGTATATTTTGTTAACCCTTCTTCTATTGCTTTAATTCCTTCTTTTCTTATGTTTTCTGGAGTGTTGAAATCAGGTTCCCCAACACTAAAACTTATTATATCTACACCTTTATCCTTCAAAGCCTTAGCTTTTGCTGAGATTTCAAGAGTTACTGATGGTTCAATAGCCAATCCTTTCGTTGATAAAATCACATTATTCATCTCCATTCATTGATTTGTTTTTTATTTAAACCTCTTTGTATATATCCTTTAATACATTTCTCAATATAAGCATCGAATCATTAATGGATTCTTTATTTTGGAGTTTAATAACCTTATAATGTTCTATTCCGCTGTCTGTTATTCTATACCGTCTAATAGATCTTTTATTGGGTTCTTCCCACCAACCCTCGATATATCCTTCTTCTTCTAGTTGTCTTAGTAATGGATAAATCATTCCATAAGATGGACTCCATTTACCATTTAACCTTCTTGATATCTCATCCTTAATTCTGTTACCATAGTAATTCTTCTCGGTTAAAAGATGTAATATATATAGTTTAACGAAGCCCGTAGTGCTTAAGGTCATTGAAAATTGTCTTTGTCTCTCGCCTTTATACATCTAAAGCCTCCTTCTCATCTCAGGAATTTTATCTAAATCTACATATTGCTCTCCTAATATGCCTCTATCTCCATGATAATCTGAACCACTTGTTATGATTAGATTATTCTCCCTTCCTATTTGTACAAATACTTCTTCATCAACCTTGTTATGTTTAGGATGATAGGCCTCAATTCCCATAATTTCTTTTTCTATGCAATATTCAATAATACTTCTATCTTTTAGTAAACCAGGATGAGCCAATACCGAGATGCCACTTAATCTAATTATAAGGGATATTGTTTCTCCAATTTCTAATTGATATCGTTCAACATAGGCAGGCTTTCCTCTATCCAAATAGAGTTCAAAGGCTTGTTCTAAATCTACCACATAACCCTTTTCAATCATAGACCTACCTATGTGAGGCCTTCCAATATTTCTTTTGTCAGTATGTTTTAAGACATCCTCAATACTTATAATAATATCTAAATCCCTAAGTCTTTCAAGAATTTTTTCAGCTCTTGTGAATCTAGACTCATGAAGCTTTTTGAGAATATTCATAAGCTCTATGTTATTATAATCTATAAAATATCCAAGAATATGAACTTCTTCATCATTCATATTACACCCAAATTCTATACCAGGTATTATATAGAAATCGGAATAGAATTTACTTCGATTAATAGCCTCATCTATTCCTCCTACTTCATCATGATCAGTAATTGCTATACCATTCAGTCCAGCCTTTACTCCTAAATCAACCAATTCTCTTGGGGATAATAGTCCATCAGATAAATTTGTATGCGTATGCATGTCAAACTTCATAGCCCCTCCTTTAGTTTGAAAAAACCTGCCATATGGCAGGTTTTTATCTTGGTTCAATTATCAACTTTATAGCAGTTCTTTCTTCACCATCTATTACTATATCAGTAAATGCTGGTATGCATATCAAATCAATACCGCTTGGTGCTACAAATCCTCTAGCTATAGCTACGGCCTTTACAGCTTGGTTTAAGGCACCAGCACCTATAGCTTGAATTTCGGCAGAACCATTTTCTCTTAAAACCCCTGCTAAGGCACCTGCGACTGAATTCGGTTGTGATTTTGATGACACTTTTAATACATCCATTATTATAGCCCCCCCTCTATGTTAAAACATATTAATACATCAATTTAATTTAGGTATAAGTAGCAATTGCTATACATTTGCTTCACACCACCGCAACGAGCCATTTCTTAGAATATCCTACTTCACCTCGTTATTTATTTAGCGTACTCTATAGCACGAGTTTCTCTGATTACATTAACCTTTATCTGACCTGGATAGTCTAGTTCTGATTCTATTTTCTTTACTATATCTCTAGCTGTGTGAACAATTTGACTCTCACCAATTTCTTCTGGTTTAACCATAATTCTGATTTCTCGACCAGCTTGAATTGCGAAAGATCTTTCAACTCCCTCAAAGGAGTTTGCGATTTCTTCAAGTTTCTCTAGACGTCTAATGTAATTTTCAAGACTTTCTCTTCTTGCACCTGGTCTAGCAGCAGAAATTGCATCTGCAGCTTGAATTAAAACTGCTTCTATAGTCTCAGGTTCTACATCGCCATGATGTGACAATATGCCATGTACAACCTCCTTA
>CAZTEN010000005.1:2661-19885 GCA_964612495.1 uncultured Tissierella sp.
AGCCCCTATATCAACATGAGGTCCTTCTAATTCATGGTCAACTGCCTTACCTAAATCGTGTAACAATCCAGATCTCTTAGCTATTTTAACGTCTGCACCTAATTCAGCAGCCATTAATCCTGCAAGATGTGAGACTTCCATAGAATGCTTCAAAACGTTTTGACCATAGCTTGTTCTATATTTAAGTCTACCTAAAAGCTTTATTATTTCTGGGTGAAGTCCATGAACTCCTGTATCGAAGGCTGCTTGTTCTCCTTCTTCGCGAATTATATTATCTACTTCTTTTTTAGCCTTTTCAACCATTTCCTCTATTCTAGCAGGGTGAATTCTTCCATCAACGATTAGCTTTTCCAATGCTATTCTAGCAACTTCTCTACGAATAGGATCAAAGCCTGATAATACTACAGCTTCAGGAGTATCATCTATAATTAAGTCAATCCCCGTTAGAGTTTCTAAAGTTCTAATATTTCTACCTTCACGTCCAATAATTCTACCCTTCATTTCATCATTAGGTAATGCAACAACTGTTACTGTGCTTTCAGCTACATGGTCAGCAGCACATCTTTGAATAGCGGTAGTTATTATCTCCCTAGCTTTTTTATCTGCTTCTTCTTTAGCTTTAAATTCCATATCCTTAATCATTATTGCTGATTCATGTGTTATTTCCTTTTTAATATCATTTAATAACAATTCCTTAGCTTGCTCTGAAGTTAACCCTGATAATCTTTCTAACTCCAAGGTTTGTTGTGCATAGAGCTCATTTATGGATTCCTCTTTTTCTTCTAATAGTTTATTCTTCTTATTTAACTGTTCTTCCTTCTTTTCGATAGATTCTGATTTCCTATCAAGAGTTTCTTCTTTGTGAAGCACCCTTCTTTCTAACTTTTGAACTTCATTTCTACGTTCTCTGATTTCTCTTTCAGCTTCATTTCTTGACTTGTGAATTTCTTCTTTTGCTTCTAGTAAGAGTTCTTTCTTACGCGCTTCTCCATTTTTTCCAGCTTCTTCTTCAATCTTTTTTGCTAACTCTTCAGCGTTATTTATTTTCCCTTCGCTAATATATTTTCTAACAAAATAACCAGCGATAATTCCAATAATAAGGCCTAAAATTATAAAAATTACTTTTTCAATAACTAAACACCTCCGTCTTATTAAATTTTCAAAGTTCCATAGTGCATCTCATTCTAATTAAAGGACAAGCCAAAGATATCTTCAGCCTATTGAATTACTTAATATTGTATGGTTACACATACCCTTATTTTATTACTTTTATAGCATTATGTCAAGCTAAAGTAGAACCCTTGAACTCCTATTTAGAACACTTACATGAGGTGTTTTTGTTAGTTCAACTAGGGTTTAATTATACATTATCTATAGGGGTACATTTACTTATACTCTGCTTATATTCAACTATATATGCTTTATTGCTAATGGCTGCTAAATGGTTGTTATGAGTTACCATAACAATTTGCCTTCCAAACATTTCAGAAGTCTGTTTAAGGAACTCGCCTACATTAAAAATGTACTCCTCACTAACATGTTTTGCTGGTTCATCCAAAATTAAGGGACCTTGTATTTGTGGTTTATGTATTTGTAAGAATGCTATTCTAAGGGCTAATGACACTATATCTACAACTCCACCCCCTCTTGATAACTCAGGCTTCGTTTTAATTATAATTCCATCAGAATCTGTTACAACATAAAACTCCGCATTAGCCTTGTTTCTAAGCTCATCTAGTTCTATAACGAATTCGATATTAGACTCGAATACATATTGAAGACATTTTGTAACAAGAGTCTCTATTTGCCTCTTAGCCTGTTGTCTAGCATATTCTGATGTTTTTTGAAAAAGAATAGTAACCTTCTCCAAAAGCTCAAGCTCTGCTGTTATAGATTTAAGTTTAATACTATTTTCATCATATTTCTCGATTAATTTGTCCCTCTTACCCTCTTCCCTTGAAATGAAATTCTGTAGACTATCTAACTCTTTATTTAATTCTTTCAATCTTAATTCCATACTTTACCTCTTAAAAAGGTCCTTGGGTAATAATTCGTTTGCCTCTTTAAAAAGTCTTTCAATTTCAAGCGTAAGGTTGTTTATCTCTATTTCAAGCTCTTCTGGTTTAACACCTAGTTCTTCTAATTCTTTTATAATATCATTCTCCTGTTTTTTCAATTGCTCTAATCTTGCCTCAGCTCTATACTTTAATGATTTTGCCTTTTCTAGATCCTCTTTTAATCTTCCTAATTCTTTTTCGTAGTCCATGCTAACCTCCTATATAATGATTAATTATATGATTTATTTTTATTTCATCTATTTCACTTAAACAAAATGGGCATAATTCCACTTTTTTTAATAAGGATTCATACTTAATCAGTTCTTCGGATATGGTTTTATTTATATTCATCAAATTAGTTTCTTCTCTTTTTATTTCGTTTAAGTAATTTATAGATACTCCTAACAAATCAGAATATATAATCAGTATTTTTAGCTTTTTATCTAGATTTTTAAAAATATCCTCTACCTTTTCCAATTCAGAAAACTTTTCAATATAATCTTTACCTGCAGCTATACTTTTTAAAACATCGCTATATTCAGTAGAAATGGTTTTTAATTTTATATATTTTTCAACGCTATTTGTGATTTTATAAAGGTTTTCCGCAACCTTATCCAACCCCTTCAGACCTATATATAATGATTCCATATTTATAATATCATTCTTAATAATACCTAATCGACTAAGAATAGATGCAAGTTTTCCATATTGTAGATTGTTTTTCTCAAGACTTGCGATTTTTCCATTTGCTAGGTCTAGCCCTTTTAAATCTTTGATAATGTTAGAGTTACTTATTATATCTTCTTTTACCTTTTTTAGAATCTTAGCATAATTATTTATATATTTAAATTTGATAATTCTACTTTCAATTGCCAGAAGGGATTCATCAATTTTTTCGATCCCATCCAATTCCTTTAATATATTTTTCAACTCAAGACTTTCTTTTTTAGTTTCAGCTATCTTTGACGTATATACACTTAACTTATTCAAAAGTTCTAAACTATTATTAATGTCGTTTTCTAAATCCTTGGCTTTTTTATATCTTTCTTTTAGGTTATTTAAAAACTCATACCCTTCTATTTCAGTCTTAAGTGCAATGTTATTATCTTTTAAAGTTTTACTAGATACATTTAAACCTCTTATATCCTTGAGTACATCCCTTAGGGCTACGTCTACTATATTTACCCCCACTAATCGACCTATAGCACTTGCTCTAGTACTTGTCTTCTCCGAAAGAAGAAATGCACCTTCAAGCTGCTCACCTAGGTTAATAAAACTTGATTCAGTACTATCTAAATAGATTTTCTTAATACCAATTTCTTCAATAATTTCATTAGGTATAATTGATCCGAATCCTTCGAACTTCATTTCCTCACCATTGTTGTTATAAAGAACGTAAGAATTTTTGGATTTTGTTCTTAATCTCTTAAGAATAGTATTATCACTAAACTCTACGGTCACACTACATTCATTTTCACCTTCACGTATGAAATAGTTGCCCGATGGCTCATTAAATAATACCCACTTTAAGCCCCTAATAATAGCTGACTTTCCAGAATCTGAGGGACCAACAATGACATTCATTCTTTCATCTAATTCAATTACAGAATATTTATGTGATTGGAAGTTTTCTAGGGTTATTTTCTTAATATATTTCATTAGTCATCACCTGCCAATCCTCTAATCTGAATATCTGCAATCCGCTTTAATGCCTCTTTTTTTACTTCATCAGATAATCCTTCTGCAAAGGATACTTCTATTAATAAATCATTTATATCCATTTTTTCAAAATCTAAGGCAGAATCTATTATTTGTTTAAACTCATATAATCGCTCACTCTTAAAAACATGCTTTTCAACTTCGCTTCTGTCGAGGACCATTTCTCCATTAAGGGCAGATTTAAGTTTTATATATTCTAAATTAATACTTTCCTCTATATCTATTATTACTATCTGTGGACTCCTATCAATTTCTCTAAGGCTATTAGTAATTCTTACTAAGGCTCCTGGATTAATGAAATATTTACCATCTATTTCTACAGTGTTAAAACCAGAATGATAATGACCAGATAAAGTAATATCAGCTTTAGTATTCTTTATATCTTCAAGTAGAGTAAAGGGTATACCTTTTACAAAAGGTTTATCCAATAGCATACCATGTACTATATGAATAGCTATATCTACATCTTCAGCCTTTTCCTTTAGAATATATCCACTTCTTTCTAAATCAGTATCTATATCATAAGAATATGGTTTTCCAGTCAGCTGAATCCTTTTATAACCTTCTTCTAGTATTATCTTTTGATCTTCATTTATAATAGTTAGAAAATCAAGCTCGTTCAATAATCCTAATATAGTTCTATTAACGGTTAAAGGGTTATGCCCAAATATATCATGGTTACCACTGATAATATATAAGGGTACCATAATGGATTTTAAAATCTTAGAGAATCTGCTAACCACAGAAATGGATATATCGGGTCTATCAAATAAATCACCACCATGTATTACATAATCTATTCTATTACCTTTTATGATATCAACTATTTCATTTAACTTATTTTCAAGGGTTTGAGGAAAATCATCCTTTCGATTTTTTGGATTAGTTCCTCTTATATGGGTATCAGTAAAATATAGTAATCTCATATATACCACTCCTATAGCAAAACCTCCTTCTAGAGGAGGTTTTTGTTTATCAATCTATTGATTCTTCTTTACTTTCTTTGGAGACGTCATCGGCTAATAAGCCATATTTAATTCTTATTTTGTTTTCAATTTCATTAGCAATCTCAGGGTTATCTCTTAAGAAATCTTTTGAATTATCTCTACCCTGTCCAAGTTTTATATCATTATAGCTAAACCATGAACCTGATTTATTCACTACACCCGCTGTTACGCCAGCATCTACTAAATTGCCATCCTTTGAAATACCCTGACCATACATAATATCGAATTCGGCCTGTTTAAATGGCGGTGCTACCTTATTCTTTACTACCTTTATCCTAGTTCTATTTCCAATTATGTCTTCACCTTGTTTAATAGCTTCCACTTTTCTAATATCTAGTCTTACACTGGCATAGAACTTTAAAGCCCTACCACCAGTAGTAGTTTCAGGATTACCAAACATAACTCCGATTTTTTCTCTTAATTGATTTATAAATACGATAGTTGAATTAGATTTGTTAACAGCTCCAGTAAGCTTTCTTAGTGCTTGAGACATAAGCCTTGCCTGAAGTCCCATATGACTGTCTCCCATCTCCCCATCGATTTCTGCTTTTGGCACTAAAGCCGCAACTGAGTCCACTACAACTAAATCAACTGCACCACTTCTAACAAGTGCTTCAGTAATTTCTAGGGCTTGCTCTCCTGTATCAGGCTGTGAAATTATTAAATCTTCAATCTTTACACCTAGTTTTTCTGCATATGCTGGATCCAAAGCATGTTCAGCATCAATAAATGCTGCATTACCACCTTGTTTTTGTGCTTCAGCAATGACATGAAGTGCTACGGTAGTCTTACCTGAAGACTCTGGACCATAAATTTCAATAATTCTTCCTTTAGGGAGACCACCTATACCTAGAGCAATATCCAAGGCTAAAGAGCCAGTTGGGATATATTCTAAGTTAAGCTTTGCACCTTCACCTAGGCGCATTATTGAACCTTTCCCAAATTGCTTTTCAATTTGACTTAAAGCTAAATCTAATGCTTTCTTCTTCTCATTCACATCCGTCATAGTACTCCAGTTAAACTGGACTCACCCCTTTCATATTTCGAACGTTAGTTCCTTGATTTAATAATACTATAGTCTTGGTAATAAGTCAATTATTAAATTACATGCAACTACTTATTCCTTATTCAAGAATTTATTTATCTCCAACAATGCAATCACTGTAGCCCTTTCTTGGATATTAGCCCTATTACCAACAAAAATATTCTTAATAATTTTTTGTTGGTCTTTACTCATTATGCACATATACACAAGGCCAACTGGTTTTTCATATGTTCCTCCATCGGGTCCTGCTATTCCAGTAATAGATAAAACGATATTAGAACCTGTTTTTTTTATTAGTCCTTTAGCCATTTCTAATGCTGTTTCTTCGCTTACAGCCCCAAATTTATTCAGTGTTTCAGCTTTTACACCCAATTCATCTATTTTGGCCTTATTACTATAGGTAATTATTCCTCTATCAAATACTCTGGATGCACCTGGTACGCTTGTTATTTTTGCAGAAATTCTTCCTCCAGTACAAGATTCACAAAGTGATAGTACTAAGTTCATCTTTTTAAGTCTCTCTACCAATAATATTTCTATGTTCATATTATAATGGTCATTAATATATTCCATAAATAGCTTGTCTCCTCTTAAATATCATCTAACTTTAGAGTTCCTTTATTTTTATATAAATAATCCATCCCTGATACTATGGTAAAGAAAAGAGCAAGATATATCATAAATAAATCTAATCTAATTCCAGTTGAGTTGAATGGGGAATTATTTAATAAGAGTAGTGGTATTGCTATTAATTGTGTAATGGTTTTAAATTTTCCTAAAGGACTGGCTGCAATAGTTACACCTTCTGAAGCAGCTAAAACTCTAAAACCTGTTATAATGAACTCTCTAGCAATAATTATAATTACGACCCATGCAGGAATCCTGTTCAATTCAACTAGTGCAATAAGAGCAGAGGATGTCAGTATCTTATCTGCTAGAGGATCAACAAATTTTCCAAAGTTGGTTACTAGATTTCTGCTTCTTGCCAAATATCCATCTAAGGTATCCGTTAAAGCAGCAAGAATAAATACAGCTGTAGCAACCAAATTATTATAAGGAAAGTCTAAATATAGCACAATTAAAAATACGGGAACTAAAAAGACCCTAAATATGGTTATTTTATTAGCAATATTCATTATCTAACTCTCCTATCAAGTCATATTCTAAACATTCGGTAATATTAACCTTTACAAACTGTCCTTCTTCTAGTTCTTTTTCTGTTGTAATATAAACAACACCATCTATTTCGGGGCTGTCCATATAGGTTCTTCCCACATAGGTATCATTCCCTGCAAATTCTTCTATTATAGTATCATAAGTCTTACCGACTTTAGAACTCATTATTTCTTCGGATATGGATCTTTGTAATTCCATAAGTATATCTCTTCTTTCTTCTTTTACATCTTGATCTATATGATTAGGTAATAAAAATGCAGGTGTATCTTCTTCCATGGAATATGTAAATACCCCAAGTCGATCAAATTTAGTTTTTTGAATAAATTGGTATAGTTCATTGAATTCCTCTTCAGATTCCCCTGGAAAGCCTACTATAAAAGTTGTACGAACTACAATACCAGGCACTTGGCTTCTCAATTTTTTAATGAGTTCTTCAACTTTATTTTTATCTGTTCTTCTATTCATACGTTTTAAGACTTCATCATTTATATGCTGCAATGGAATATCAACATACTTTACTACTTTTTCATTATCTCGTAAAGATTTAATAAGATTATCGTTAAAGTTATCAGGATATAGGTATAATATTCTAATCCATTTTAAGTCTTTTATCTGGTTTAGCCTATCTAAAAGCTTATATAAAGAATATTCACCATATAAATCGATTCCGTAATCTGATGTGTTTTGTGCAATCAATATTATCTCTGATACCCCATTTTCTACAAGGTATTCTGCCTCATTTATAATATCTTCCATCTTCCTGCTTCTGTGTTTACCTCTAAGCTTTGGTATTATACAGTAAGTACAATGATTATCACAACCTTCAGAAACCCTCAAATATGAAGTAGAAGAAAAATTTATTCTTTCGACATTTTCCAGATAGGGGTCATCTACATTATCTACTTTGATAAGCTTTTTTTTCTGATCTATAGAATCAAGAATATTGTTTAATTCCTTAATATTCCCTGTTCCAATAATTGCATCTACTTCTTCAATTTCTTCGATTAATTCCTTTGAATATCTTTGAGCTAAACATCCAGCTAGTAGAAGATATTCACAATTTCCTTCTTCTTTATATCTAGTCATCTCCCAGATAGTGTCTACAGATTCCTCTTTTGCAGCTTCTATAAATCCACATGTGTTAACTATAATTATATTTGCTTCTTCCAGACTCTCAGCAACATTGTATTTATCCTTATTAAGAATGCTTTGCATCAACTCTGAATCAACTTCATTTTTGGAACATCCTAGGGTAACAACATATACACTTTTCTTATACATCAAATCTCTCCTTATACTTCTTCTTCTAATTCTTCCATAGTCATAAGGACCTTTCTTGGTTTACTGCCCTCATAACCACCAATAACTCCTCTTTCTTCCATCTCATCTACAATTCTTGCAGCTCTTGCATAGCCAACTTTTAATCTACGTTGTAGAAGGGAAATTGAAGCCTGTCCTTCTGTAACTACTAACCTTATTGCATCAGGTAGAAGCTCATCTCCATCAACCATATCCAATTCTTTTGTATTCTGAACTACTTCAATAATATTCTCGTCATAATTTGTTATGTCCTGGTCTTTAAGAAAATATACTACTCTTTCTACTTCCTCTTCACCAATAAATGCACCTTGTAATCTAACAGGTTTTGAATAGAAAGACGGGTAAAACAACATATCTCCCTTTCCAAGTAGCTTTTCTGCACCTGCCATATCCAATATAGTTCTAGAATCCACCTGAGAGGATACAGAAAAGGAAATCCTAGAAGGGATATTGGCTTTAATAGTACCAGTTATTACATCAACAGAAGGTCTCTGTGTGGCTACTATTAAGTACATACCTGCTGCTCTTGCCATTTGGGCAAGTCTGCAAATATAATCTTCTATTTCTTGAGCTGCTACCATCATTAAATCAGCCAACTCGTCAATTATGATTACAATCTTTGGCAATTTTTCATCTTCATTTATCGGTTTTGAATTATAGGATGAAATATCCCTCACACTGTTTTGGGCAAACATTTTATATCTCTTTTCCATCTCAGTCACAGCCCAATTCAAAGCAAATGCTGCTTTTTTGGCATCTGTAACCACCGGAATCAACAAATGGGGAATTCCATTATAAATACTTAATTCAACTACTTTGGGATCAATTAATAAGAGCTTAACATCGTCAGGGGATGACTTATATAGTATACTCATTATAATAGTATTAATACATACGCTCTTACCAGATCCTGTTGCGCCAGCTATAAGTAGATGAGGCATTTTATCTATAGTAGACACGATGGACTTTCCTGATACATCCTTTCCTAAAGCTAATGGAACATCTGAATTGATAGTCTTAAATTCAGTAGATTGAAGTATTTCCTTTAATAGTACATTATCTTTCACCTTATTCGGTACTTCTATTCCTACAGCAGGTTTCCCGGGAATAGGAGCCTCAATTCTAATATCAGAGGAAGCAAGGCTTAAGGCTATATTATCCGAAAGGGAGACTATTCTGCTAAGCTTAATTCCTGGTGCAGGTGAAAGTTCATAACAAGTAATAGTTGGACCTTTATTAATGTTTGATATAATAGCTTCTATGCCAAAATTCTTCATGGTTTCTTCTATTATCTTAGCATTATTTAAAATTTCTTTCTTATCGTTTACATCGGATTTATAACCTTTAGAAGTTAGAAAATCCAATGATGGTACTTTGTATAACTTATTGTTAACTTGAACTTTTTTCTCTTTAATTTCTAAGTCTATATTTTCTGTTCCAGTCATTAGGTTGTTCTCGGTTAACTTTTCTTTCACTATTTCCTTATTTGAATTCTTTATCTCTTTTATAGGTGTTTCTTTAACAGGCACTTTTGCATAATCGTTAATCACTATATTGTCTGTTCTAATTTGATTACTTTCATTCTCTAACTCCAAAAGTTTATCTACAGATACACTAGGTCGCCGTTTGATTTTAGGTTTTTCTATATTTGACAAGTCTGATTTTAATTCATTGGCTTTTTTAATAACATCCTTCACCTTTGAATTAGTTATAATTAATAGACATATAGATAAGAATACAGATAATATAATATATGTACCTATCGAACCAAAGAACTTATAGAAGAAGAATCCAAATATACTTCCAATAAATCCTCCACCTTTGTTTGATTTAGATAGATTTATACCATTTTCCACTCTTGCAAATAGTCCACTATCTGTAGGATTTATACCATCGAATATAATCAATACACTAATTAGAATTACAAAAATTGCAATAATTACCTTTGTCTTTGATTTATCAAATCTATCCATTATAAAAACTAAGCCTGTACCAATTATGAAAAAGGGGAAAAAATAACCCCCAAAACCCATTAGAGAAAATGAAGTTCCATTGATTATTTGTCCCATGATGCCCATCTTTGTACTAAATAAGCTTAAAAGGGTTAATAAACCCACTGCTACTATTAATACTCCAATGATGTCCTTATTATATTCCGTCTTATTTGATTGATTTTTATTTGTATTAGAAGTTTTTCTCTTATTTTTCATGCCTTCACCTAATTCATATGTTTTCTTAAATACTTTTTCGTATAAGGCTATTATAGCATATTAGAAGATCCTTTACCTAGTGTTTTCAATTAACTCATTTAGTTTTTCAAGAGCAAAAGTAAAGTTTCCAACTGAATCAATGAGCCCATATTTCACTGCCTCATCTCCGACTAATATAGTTCCAACATCATTTGCAAGTTGGTCGGTTGCATACATTAATTCTATTAGAGTTTCTTCCCTAATCTTTGATGTTCTTAAGATAAAATTATTAATTCTCTGCTGCATCTTTTGAAAATATCTAAAGGTTTGAGGTCCTCCTACGACTAATCCAGTAGTCCTTATAGGATGAATAGTCATAGTGGCTGATGGTACAATAACAGAATAGTCTGTTGAAGTAGCTAGAGGAACACCTATACTATGACCTCCTCCTAGTACAATGGATACTTTAGGCTTATTAATTCCGTTAATAAGCTCAGCCAAGGCAAGTCCTGCCTCAACATCACCACCAACTGTATTTAGTATTATAAACAAGCCTTCAATAGAAGGATCTTGTTGACTACCTATCAATAAAGGAATAATATGCTCATATTTTGTAGTTTTTTTATCAGAGGGAGCAACATAATGACCTTCAATTTCACCTATAAGGGATATAAATTGTATATTCTTTTTATATCCTACATAACCTGGTATACCAAATTCTTTTATAGTATCATTATTTTCCTGTTCTTGTTCTATATCTTGTTTTGTTTCTTCATCCATTAAAATCCTCTCCTTTCTGTTTTTCTCTTCTATATTAGCATTAACCTTATTTTAGGATTTATGCCGCAAAAAAACATAATCTAGAAGATTATGTTTTTTTGCGAATGGGAGAGTTCAACTTTAGCTATTAAAATTTAAGAGAACTTTTTAACCTAATTGAGTAAAAAAATAGTTGATATAAGACTTAGTTAGAATCTATTCTTTAATCTAATTCTACAATGATCATATCATATCCAATTTTTCTAATAGAATCCCATGGAATTTCCATTGAAGTTTGTTCTGTAGCAAAAATTTTCAGTGAGAATTTTCTATCTGGTACTAATAAACTAATAATCTTTCCGGTTTCTTCATTTATAACTAAATCCAAGTCAGCTAATATCCCCATTCTTCCCCCGTTGTTTAGATTTACAACCTCCTTCTGATTGAGTTCACTTAATCTCATAATTTCACCGTCCTTCTCTATTAAAAAAACTTATGATTAGATAAGTAGTGTTGATACACAAAGTTTATCTAATTATTTATATGAGACTTTTTTAATATTATGATTATCATTTATGATAATATCTAATGAGATATTAAAGTCCTGTATGACCAAATCCTCCACTTCCTCTTTCTGTAATATCTAAATCTTCTACTATTTCAAACTCAACTCTTTCATACTTAGCTAATACTAATTGAGCAATTCTGTCTCCGTTGTTTATTATGAAATCTTCGTTTCCTAGATTAATAAGTATGATTTTTACTTCTCCTCTATAATCACTATCAATTGTTCCAATTCCATTTACCAATGAAATCCCATTATTAATTGCTAGTCCACTTCTAGCTCTTATTTGCCCTTCAAATCCTTGTGGTATAGATATGAAAAGACCTGTTGGTATTAACTCTCTCTGAAATGGTTTTAAAACAATTGAAGCTTCAAGAGAAGCATTTAAATCCATTCCGGCAGAACCATCTGTTTTATAATTTGGTAAAGGGTTTAGACTCTTATTTACTACTTTTACCTTCATCATTAATCCTCATTTCAAATATATTTTTCAATTCATCATTTGTTTTTTTTTCGTCTTTCAATTCTCCTACATAGGCAATGTTAAGCTTCGATTTATCAAAAATATTATTTACTACCCTTTGAATGTCATCCATAGTAACAGCATCAATCTTATCTATTACTTCTTTTGGAGATTCTATTCTACCTAGTAGAGCTATGGACTTACCAATTTCAAACATTCTATTAAAGGTACCTTCCATACCAAGGATATAGTTCCCCTTTAGTTGTTCCTTGGATTTCCTTAATTCTTCCTTTGAAATTAGATTTTTCTTTATATAGTCCATCTCTACATTAACTAGTTCCATAACTTGTGTAATATATTCAGGATTTAAACCTGCATATATTGTGAAGTTTCCTGTATTATCATAGGTAGAAAGATGTGAATCTATAGCATAGACTAATCCACGTTCTTCTCTGATCCTTTGGAAAAGCCTAGAACTCATGCTTCCTCCAAATACATTGTTCATTACTAAAATAGGTTGCACATCTTCAGATATATTATTGACTGCCTCTAATCCAAGACAGATATTTAACTGTTCAATGTCCTTCCTAATTCCTTTAATTTTATTTTCGTATTTATGGATGGTATTTATTTTATTCAGAGTAGTCTTTATTCCCTTATTGAAGTTGCCGAAACTCTCATTTAATAGCTTAACAACCTCTTTAGAGTCAAATTTACCTGCTAAAGATATAACCATATTATTGGGATTATAGTTCTTATAGAAGTAATCAATAATGATTTCCCTATTAAGTTTTGACATAGTTTCACCAGTACCGAGTATTGGAAATTCAAGGCTTGTACCTTCAAACATTAGGTCGTTTAATAATTCAAACACTAAATCCTCTGGAGCATCTTGATACATATTAATTTCTTCTAATATTACTCCCTTCTCCTTGATTATATCCTCAGGAAGAAATAATGAGTTATTAAGCATATCTCCAAGTACATCTATGGCTATTGGTAGATGTTGGTCTAATACTTTTGCAAAATAACAGGTTTGTTCCTTACCGGTAAAGGCGTTAATCTGTCCTCCTATATCATCGATGGATTCTGCAATTTCTTTAGGGGTTCTATTTTTAGTTCCTTTAAAAAGCATGTGCTCAATAAAATGTGATACTCCATTATTTGATAGGTCTTCTCTAATGGATCCATTATCTATTAGGATACCTATAGTTACTGAATTTACATAATCTATCCTTTCCATTACAACTCTTATACCGTTTTCTAGCTTATCTAGTATATACATACTTTCCTCCATTTATGAGATTACATCACTTATTGTACCAATTTTATAACCATTTTGAAATAGATAATTTATTATTTCAGGTAAAGCCTTAACTGTATCCTCTGTAGGATGCATTAGAACTATGGCTGAGTCTTCTGCTTTTTCTGTGACTCTCTTAGTAATTAGTTCTGAATTTGCATCTTCTCTCCAATCTATTGTATCTATACTCCATAATACAAATTTATTATTTAAGTCCTTTGATGCTTTAAGTGTATATTCATTATAAGCACCAGAAGGAGGACCAAAATACTTAGGGGATTGTCCAGTTATTTCTTCTAATATTGCATTCGCCTTACTTATCTCCTCTTTATTCTCCTCATATGTTAATTTACTATAGTCCCTGTGTGAGTATCCGTGATTCCCTATTTCATGACCCATATATGAAATTTTCTTAACTAGTTCAGGATTGTTCTCAGCCCACCTACCCGTTGGAAAAAAAGAAATATGGATGTCTCTCTCTTTTAATATTTCCAGCATAGGTAATATATACTCATTACCCCAGTCAACATTACACACAAATGCTATCACCTTGTCTTCACTAGTTCCCTTATAGTAGATATCCTCCTTAAAAACATCCTTACTATTAAAGGAAAAGGCGAAGATCAATAAAACTACTACTAATACCCCTATAGCTACCGCTATTATCCCTAGTGTTTTTCTACTTACAATTAAAAATTTCATACTATCCCTCCTTCTACTTATATATATTCAAAGGAAGTATAATTATACAAAAAATAAAACATGAACCATATGGTCCATGAATTAATTAATTAATCTTCGGTTTTTTGATCTTTTTCTTGTTTATTTTCCTTAGGTTCTTCTGGTAATAGAGCCTTTCTTGATAGATTAATCCTGCCTTGGTTATCAATTTCCATAACCTTTACCATTATTTCATCCCCAACCTTGACGACATCTTCTACTTTTGCAACTCTTTCCCTAGCAAGTTGAGAAATATGAACTAAACCCTCCTTACCATTAAGAACATCAACAAATGCTCCAAAGGTAGTTACCCTAGTTACCTTTCCTAGGTAGATTTCTCCTGCTTCTACTTCCTTAACTATATTAGTAATCAATTCCACTGCTCGTCTTCCGCCTTCAGCATCAATTGCAGCTATCAATACCTTACCATCATCATCGATATCTATCTTAACGCCAGTTTCATCAATTATCTTGTTTATAACCTTTCCACCAGGTCCTATAATATCTCTTATTTTATCAGGATTTACCTGCATAGTATAAATTTTAGGTGCATATGGAGAAAGCTCTGCTCTAGGTTCTGTTATAGATTCTGTCATCTTATCTAAGATAAATAATCTTCCTTGTCTTGCCTTCTCTAAAGCTTCAACTAATATCTTTTCATCTATTCCAGCAATTTTAATATCCATTTGAATAGCAGTAATTCCATCCTTAGTTCCCGCTACTTTAAAGTCCATATCTCCAAGATGGTCTTCTAGTCCTTGAATATCAGATAGAATTGCAACTTTATCGTCAGTCTTGATTAGTCCCATGGCAATTCCTGCAACCGGAGCTTTTATTGGCACACCTGCATCAAGCAATGCTAATGTACTTCCACATACGCTTGCTTGAGATGAAGAACCATTTGAACTCAAAACTTCAGATACTAGTCTAATAGTATAAGGGAATTCCTCAACAGAAGGAATAACAGGCTCTAAAGCACGCTCAGCTAGAGCACCATGACCTATTTCCCTTCTTCCTGGGCCTCTCATTGGCCTAGCTTCTCCAACTGAATATGGTGGGAAGTTGTAATGATGCATATAACGCTTAGATTCATCATCTCCAAGACCATCGATTATTTGAACATCACTCTTAGCACCAAGAGTTGCAATAGTTAATACCTGTGTTTGACCTCTAGTAAATAAACCTGAACCATGAGTTCTAGGTAATAATCCAACATCTGTAGTAATCTTTCTTATCTCGTCCATCTTTCTATTATCAGGCCTAATGCCTTCTTCAAGAATAAGACGTCTAACTTCCTCTTTGATTATGTTTTCAATAATTTCATTAATATCCTTAGGAGTTTCTGGATATTCTTCAAGGAATTTTTGTCTTATTTCATTTGTTACATTAGTTATGTTTTCTTCTCTTTCTTGCTTCATAACTGTATTTACTGCAAAAATAAGCATCTCTGTTCCATAGGCCCTGATTTTTTCATTTATTTCTGAATTCGGCATAAATACTGTAAATTCTGTCTTTTCTTTTCCATATTCATTAGCAATACCTTCGATAAAATCACAGATTTTTTTTATCTCTTCATGTGCTGTCAATATGGCATCTAACATAGTCTTTTCTGACACTATATTAGCACCTGCTTCAACCATCATTATTGCATCCTTAGTACCGGATACTGTAAGATTTATATCAGATTTATCTCTTTCTTCTGATGTTGGATTAATGATAAGTTTCCCATTAACAGACCCCATATGGACCGATCCAGTAGGTCCATTAAAAGGTATGCTTGAAATAGATAATGCAATAGAAGAACCTATCATAGCAGTTATCTCAGGGCTATTGTCCTGATCTACTGACAAGACAGTAGTTATAACCTGTACATCGTTTCTATAACCATCTGGGAATAGTGGACGAATTGGTCTATCTATTAATCTAGATGTAAGAATAGCTTTTTCACTTGGTCTTCCTTCTCTTTTAATAAAGCCACCAGGAATCTTACCTACTGAATAAAGTTTCTCTTCATAATCACAACTTAGGGGGAAGAAATCAATTCCCTCTCTTGGCTGTTTGGATGCAGTTGCAGTAGCTAGAACCATAGTATCTCCATATTGAACGAGACATGAGCCACTAGCTTGTTCGGCAACTTTTCCTACTGTAACAGTTAGGTCTCTTCCAGCTAGCTTATATTGGAATTTCTTTTCCATTGAATACCTCCTTTTAGGATATATTTTCCTAAATTTTTATAAAAAAAGCTACTAAAGAAATATTAGCAGTAGCTTTTCTTTTTACTGGTTTTTCGTAAAGTTCTCATTATATTAATATCTCAAAGTTGAACTTTCCTATTCGTAATAAAATATTAGATTAGTTTCTAATAAAATCCATACTTATAAACTAATAGAGCGGGAAAACCCGCTCTTATTAACCTCTGATTCCTAATTTTTCAATTAAAGAACGATATCTTTCAATATCACTGTTTTTTAGATACTTCATAAGTCCTCTTCTTTGACCAACCATCTTTAATAATCCTCTTCTGGAGTGGTGATCTTTTTTGTGTGATTTCAAATGCTCATTCAATGAATTAATTCTGTAGGTTAAAAGTGCAATTTGCACCTCTGGTGAACCAGTATCACCTTCATGTAATTTGTAATCGTCGATAACTTGATCTTTTAATTCTTTTGCTAACATAGTAGCACCTCCTATTATTTTTGTACACCTAATGCAAAGTAGTCGACGAGGAACGAAAAACTTAGCATAAGGTAATCTTTAACATTAATATATTATCATAATGAAATACATTTGTAAATAAGGTTCTTAACGTAAGGATTTGTTTTTCTTAACTCTTTTTATATCATCCAGTATCTGTCTTTTTAAAAGCTCACGGATCTTTGACAGTTGAATAATAAAAAAATC
>CAZTEN010000006.1:0-9797 GCA_964612495.1 uncultured Tissierella sp.
CTCATGCTGAAGAAGTAGCTATAGGACTTCCTACTACAGCGGTATCTGCATCAACTAGTAAGAATTTTGCTGAGATGGTACAGGACCTATTTATTACCCCAAATTTCAGAGTATATACAAATCCAGATATCATTGGTGTAGAACTTGGAGGCTCTTTAAAGAATATTATTGCCCTAGGAGCTGGTATCTCCGATGGATTAGAATATGGAGATAATGCTAAAGCTGCCCTTATGACAAGAGGAAATATTGAAATGGCTAGACTAGGTTTTAAGCTAGGAGCAAATTCCAATACATTTGCTGGGTTAACTGGAATCGGAGACTTAATAGTAACCTGTACCAGTATGCACAGTAGGAATAGAAGATGTGGAATACTTCTAGGGAAGGGATTAAGTCTTGAGGAATCAATAAAGGAAGTAGGAATGGTGGTAGAAGGTGTAAGAACTACTAAGTCAGCATACAAGTTAGCTGAAAAACATGGTGTAGAAATGCCTATAACAGAGGAAATATATAATATTCTCTATAATGGTTCAAATGTGTCAGATTCTGTAAGCAGACTTATGAAAAGGGACAAGAAGCATGAGATGGAGGATGTTGCAAGAAACAATTATTACTATTGGTAAACCTGCCTAAAACAGTTTTTTCACCCCCTAAAAAATAGAGTAATATTTATTTGGTACAAACGTATATATAATATGAGTAATTCTTTATTATGTATTGAGGGGGGAAGAAAGTGGAAGCTTTCGATATATACAGGGATATAAGTGAAAGAACCGATGGCGACATCTATGCCGGAATAGTAGGACCTGTAAGAACAGGTAAGTCTACTTTTATTAAGAGGTTTATGGAGCTATTAGTTCTACCTAATATGGAAAATAGCCATAAGAAGGAAAGAGCAAAAGACGAACTGCCCTTGAGTGGTTCAGGTAAGACAATAATGACTACTGAGCCAAAGTTTGTACCTAATGAAGCAGTAGAGTTAGTGCTAAAGGATAGTTTAAAGCTCAAGGTTAGAATGGTAGACTGTGTAGGGTATCTTGTTAAGGGAGCACTTGGTCATGAGGAGAATCAGATGCCAAGAATGGTTACTACTCCATGGGATGATAAGGCTATTCCATTTGAAGAAGCTGCAGAAATTGGTACGAAAAAGGTAATCAAAGACCATTCTACTATTGGTTTTGTTATTACAACTGATGGATCTATTACCGATATTGACAGGGCTAATTACATTAAAGCAGAAGAAAGGGTCATTAATGAACTGAAGGAAATTGAAAAGCCATTTGTAATTATTCTAAACTCCAAGCACCCAAATTTAGATAGTACAATAGCTTTAAAAGATAGCCTTGAAACTAAATATGGAGTATCTGTAGTTGCAATGGATTGTCTCAACATGGATGCATATGACGTGGAGAGGGTATTCGAAAAGCTTCTTTATGAATTTCCAGTTAAAGAGGTTAATATTAATCTTCCGGGATGGATTGATGGTCTTCATAGAGATCATTGGATTAGAAGATCCATTATGAATTCACTAAAAGAATCTATAATGAATATGGAGAAGCTTAATCAAGTTCATGATAGTCTAATCCCGCTAATGGATGTAGATATTATCGAATATGTTAATCTAAGAGAAATAAAGCTTGGTGAAGGAGTAGTAAATGCAGATATAATCCTAGAAGAAGGTCTGTTCTATAGAATTTTAAATGAAATAACAGGCTATAAGATAGAAGGAGATCATCAGATACTTAATTTAGTTGGAAGATTATCAGAGACTAAGAAAAAGTATGACAAGATAGAAAAAGCCTTAGTGGAAGCAAGGGAAATAGGATATGGCTTAGTGAGTCCCACACAGGATGAATTGGAGCTTGAAGAGCCGGAAATATTTAGGCAAGGTAATAGATTTGGAGTTAAACTTAAAGCTACAGCACCTTCTCTTCATGTCCTTAGAGCGAATATAACTACTGAGATTTCTCCGTTAATAGGAAGTGAAAAACAATCAGAGGATATACTAGAGTATTTTATGTCCGAATTTGAGAATGAGCCTTCAAAAATCTGGCAATCTAATCTCTTCGGCAAATCCTTATATGATCTGGTTAACGAACAGTTAAACAGTAAGATAACCACTATGCCTGATGATGCAAGACAGAAGCTTAGAAGAGCTCTTGAGAGGATATTAAATGATGGTAGTGGGGGTTTTATTTGTATTATAATTTAATCTAATAAATGAAAATGGGAAAAGTGGAATTCAAGAATTTATCTTGGATTCCACTTTTTGATTTTTAAAATGTTTTATTTGTAATTGAATTGTGATATACTATTTTTTATATATAAGATACACCTTTTATTAGGTTTTGGTTTTAAAAAGGAGGTAACAGCTATGTTACAATTTATCAAGTACCTTTTGATAATAATGCTATTTACCAGTGTTTTAGGGTATGCACTTATAGTACTAAAGGAGAAATTTTATCTTAAGAATAATATAATTATAATTGATAATAAATATGTTACACAAGAGCATTTAAATGACACGGATATGAAGGAGTTTTTTCTTGATGGAACAATTCTGAAAGCCGGAGATGAGATTAGAGTCCTAACTAGGAAAAATGAAAAGGTTATAGGAACATTGATAGGTGCTATTAAAAAAGAGAAATCTATTTTGCTGATTACACATAAAAATAAGATTGTTAAGTTTGATGTAGACAATATCCAACAATTTAAGATACTAAGCAAATATGGAAAGTTTTTCAGCTAACAAGGGTGATTAAATGTCCCAAAATAAAATTAAAAAAAAATCTTTGAAGAACAGAAGAAAATTAATAGCAGTAATACTTGCTATATCTTTATATTTTCTAATCAGTTTTATGTCTACTATCTTTGGTATAGGTAATAAAACTATCTTACCTGAGACTGGGACTCTATATGATAAATCCAATGGTGAAGCCTTTGTAATCAAGGACGAGACATTATATAGTGCTAAAGGAAGTGGACGGCTTAATCTATTGGTTAAAGAAGGGGATAGGGTTGGTGTAGGTGTTGAAATTGCTAATATCATCTTGTTAAATGGCAATTCTCAATTAAAAGAGGACTTAATTGAGGTAGAGCAACAAATAGCTATTCTCTCAAAGAAGAACTCAAATTCTAATATGGACACTTCCCTAGACTCAATGACTAATGACCTAATTGAAAATATTCAAAAAAATATAAGCTCCGAGGAGTTTTCAGATATATACAATACAAAAGAGGAGTTTTCTGCTTTCGAAAAGTATTCCACAGAAGATTCATTATTAAATCAGAGTATAGAAAGCTTAAATGCTCAAAGAGAATCCCTCATTAATCAGATTAATGAGGGAAGTGTAAGATACTACTCCCAGTCATCGGGTATTGTATCATATGAAATAGATGGTTATGAGAACTATTTTCTTCCTAAGGATTTTGAAAGTTATACTTATGATAAAATCCAAGTAAAAGAATTTGAAAACAATAAAATAGATGATAAGGTAAATATTGGGGACTCGGTTTTTAAAATAATCAACAACTATGAATGGTATATGGCCATTAAGATAAAGGATAAGAAGGATATTGAAGACTATGTTATTGGAAATACTATGAAAATAGAACTTGAAGATGAGACAGAGCTTAACGGAAAAATAGTAACCATTAACTTTTCTGGTGATAAAGCCGTCGTAGTCCTAAAATTTAATACCTATCTTCATAGTAATTATAATTTGCGACATACAGAGATTAATCTAATTCATTCTAAAAAAGAAGGGTATAAGATTCCAACTTGCGCTATCACAGAAAGAGATGGCAATAAGGGAGTATATATTAAGGAGATAAATGGAATAGTAAAGTTTAGACCTATAATCATCCTCGGTGAGGAAGGAGACTTTACCTTTATATCTAAGGGTAATGGGTATGGATATATTGAATTAGTAAAAGATGAGCCTGTAAAGACAATCACATTATTTGATGAAATATTTATTAATCATTCAGCTGTTATAGAAGGAGAGATATTGAAGTAAAGGAGTGTCTAAAATAAGCATAGCAGAGAATTTAGAGGTAGTTAAAAACAACATAGAAAAAACATTGATTAAAACAGGAAGAAAAGATAAGATTGAATTAATAGCAGTGACCAAAACTATTGATGTGGATAGGATAAAGGAAGCAATTAGCCTTGGAGTAACTAATATTGGTGAAAATAAGGTTCAAGAATTGGAAATAAAAATACCTATATTAGAAAATAGTGTGAACTATCATATGATAGGATATCTACAAACAAATAAGGTCAAATATATAATAGATAAGGTTAAGTTAATACATTCTCTAGACAGGATATCACTTGCAAAGGAATTAGATAAAAAGGCTAGCCAAAAGGACTGCATAACTCAAGTTTTACTTCAGGTAAATGTTTCCAATGAAGAGACTAAGTCAGGCTTAAAGGTTAATGAGCTGTTACCCTTTATTGAGGAGATCCTTGAACTTGAGCATATTAAAATTAGAGGGCTAATGACTATTGCTCCTAATACAACTGATGAAGCTTTATTAAGAAGTGTATTTAGAACTCTTTATAAGCTTAAGGAAGATATTAGTGGTAGACACTATAAGAATATTTCAATGGATTATCTTTCTATGGGTATGACTAATGATTATACAATTGCGATAGAAGAGGGTTCTAATATGGTAAGAGTAGGTACTGGTATATTTGGAAAAAGAAAATAGGGGGAATTTAAATGAGCAAATTAGTGGACAAGTTTAAATATTTTATAGGTATTGATGACTATGAGGAAGAAGAGTTTATTCAGGAAGTAGAAGAAGACATTGAAGTACCTTCTACTACGAAGACAAAGAAATTTAATAATAAGGTTGTAAATATCCATACTAATAGTAATATGAAAATTGCTGTTCATGAACCATTAAATTATGATGATGGTCCAGCTATAATAGATGATATTAAGGTCAGAAAGGCCGTTATACTTAATTTTGAACAGCTAGATGTTGCTCTTAAGAGACAAATCTTTGATTTTGTAAATGGGGGTCTTTATGCAATGGATGCTAAGATTCAAAAGGTTAATAAGGATATCTTTATTCTAGCACCAAGCAATGTAGAAATAGATGGGCTTAAAGATGAATTAAAAAATAGGGGTATATTCCCTTGGCAATAGCAAGGAGCAAAGATGAGTGTATTATTAAGATCAATAAAAATGTTATTTGAGCTCTTAGAACTTCTAATTATTATTAGGGTATTTATGAGTATTTTTAGGGTATCATTTGAAAACCCTGTGGGTAGAATAATATATGAGTTAACTGAACCTATTATTGTACCTGCTAAAGTTCTACTTCATAAGTTGGGTTTGGACAGAAGCATGATAGATTTTTCCCCTTGGCTAGCTGTTATTTTATTAAGGATTATATATTCCGTTTTTCTAAGGATATTCTAGATGAGAATAGAACGGGAAAAATATACATCACATATAAGTGATTTAGATAAAAAAGAACTTATGAAGAGAATAATTGATAAAGCAGAAAAGGTATTGAATAGCCATACTATTGAATCTACAGATTTTTTGGACCCTTATGAAAGCATTTTAGCTAAATCATTCCTTAATGGCCTCCATGATTTGAAGTACATGGAGGATGGAGGCTTGAAAGATGCTGAAAGAAAAATCATCTTAATCTTTCCCTCCTATATGGAAGTAGAAAATCTAGAAAAAAGGCTTTTATTTTTGAGAGCTAAGGGTGATTTTCAATCTCTATCACACAAAGACTTTTTAGGGGCCCTTTTAAGTATGGGGATTAAAAGGGAAAAAAGTGGTGATATTATAGTTCATGATAATTTCGCAGATTTTATACTAAAGGCAGATGTCGGAGGATTTGTCTTAATAAATCTTCAAAAAATAGGTAATCAAAATATCCAAATGGCCGAAATTCAAAGGGAAGAATTATCAGAACAAATCGTAAAATTTGATGAAGTAGGAAGATTTGTTTCATCATTAAGGTTAGATGTTTTCTTAAGTGCAGTCTATAATATTTCAAGAACTGAGGCTCTAAATATTATTAAGTCTAACAATGTTAAGGTAAACTGGGAACCCATTGGGAAACCTTCTTTGCTTCTATCTCAGGGTGATATTATATCTACCAGGGGATTTGGCAGAGCAATAATTCACTCTATAGATGGGTTAAGCAAGAAGGGTAGAACTCATGTTAATATAAGAATACCTATATGATTGGAGAGTTTAAATGATAACGCCATTGGATATTCAAAATAAGAACTTTAAAAGAAATTTCAGAGGGTATAATGTCAAGTCGGTGGATATTTTTTTAGATGAGATAACAATAGACTATGAAAAAATCTATAAGGAAAATATTGAACTTAAGGACAAGATAAAATTATTATCAGATCAAATTAAGCAATATAGCACTATGGAAGAAACATTGAAAAAAACCTTAATAATGGCTCAAACAACAGCTGATGAGGTTTCTAGTGCAGCTAGACAAAAGGCTGAAAATATAATTAGTGATGCAGAGCTTGAAGGAAAGAAACATATAGAGAAAGCCCATGAAGATGTAAGGGATATAAAAAGGGAATATGATTACTTAAAGAAAGAAATTTTTATTTTTAAGACTAGGTACGAGTCATTTATACAAGCTCAGTTACTATCCATGGATGATTTTTATAAGGATATGGAAAGGGTAGACAATGGTCAAGCAACAAATACAGATTTTTCTGAAGCTATTAAGGAAGAACTTGTATAGAAATATTTCCTTAACCATGGGGATACTATGCTTAAATGAATTAAGGAGGATACCATGGAAGTTGAAAGATTGGAATATTTAAGAAGCAAGTTGTTTAGTGAAAAGATTAAGACCCTAAAAATCTTAGATAGTATGGACAATATGGAAGAGTATGCCAATATGGATAATTATTATAATGAATTATCTCAATATGATAATCATCCAGGAGATATTGGTACAGAAACCTTTATGAGGGAACAGGATGAGGGATTTAAGAATCAACTTAAGGATTTGCTTTTAGAAATTGAAGAATCTTTTGAGGATATAAGAAGAGGAAGCTATGGTATATGTAAAATTTGTAATGTTGAAATACCAAGTGCTCGACTCGAAATTATACCTCATGCTAAGACTTGCAGCAATTGTTCAGAAGATAAAAATCCTAATGAGAAGATGTATGAATCCATAGAAGATGAATATATTACAAAATATAGGAATAGTCCTGATGAAAATGGATATGACAGAGAAGATGCCTACCAAGATTTCCTGGAGGTAGATATAGTATCTGGAGATCCATCATTTTCAACCGGAGATTATATGGGAATTGCCAATGAACAAAATAAGGATGAAATGGATGATATTGAAAATATTTCTCAGGAATATTATGATAGTACACTAAAATAGCTTCTCTGTCTATTCAGAGAAGTTTTTAATTACGAATAGGAAAGTTCTACCATTTTAATCCTTAATTTAAGGACTTTTCCTATATGAGTAACAAGAAAAGCTACCTATAACGCTTTTTTATAAGCTTTTCTTTTATGTTATTAAAATTTAAATTAGATTTTAGGGGGAAACGAAGTTGGGTTTTATATTATTGCCTATTGTAATTATAATTCTAGACCAAGTCACAAAGTACTTGGCTGTTAAGTATCTTTTTGGACAAGCTCCAGTAGTAATGATACCTGAACATTTTGAGTTTAGATTTGTTAAGAATTACGGAGCTGCCTTCGGAATTCTACAAGAGAAAAGGATATTCTTTGTTATTATAACTACTATAGTAATCTTATTTATGATTTATTTTCTCTTTAAGAATTATAGGAGTTTAAGCAAGCTCGCTATTTTTTCAATTTCAATCTTATTAGGAGGGGCTGTGGGTAACTATATTGATAGGATTAGATTGGGTTATGTAGTTGACTTTATTAGGATTAATATATTTAAAAGCTATGATTTCCCTGTCTTTAATGCGGCAGATATTTTTATAGTAGTAGGAACAATACTTATAGTATATGTAGTCCTATTTGATAAGCAAATAGCATAGGAGAGAAGCATATGGAATTAATAGAGCTTTATGTAGATGAGGAAGAAAATGAAAGACTTGATTCATATCTATCCAACCAGCTTGATGAGATTTCAAGGACATATCTGCAAAGAATTATTAAAGAGAAACGTGTTTTAGTTAATGGACTATTGAAGAAAGCCAGTTATAATGTTAAAGAAGGGGATATTATCAAGGTAGATTTACCTGAACCTAAGAAACTTGACTTAATAGCTGAGGATATTCCATTAGATATAATATATGAAGATGGGGATGTAGTGGTGGTTAATAAGCCTCAAAATCTAGTAGTGCACCCTGCACCAGGTAATTATTCCGGAACCCTTGTTAATGCTCTTCTTTATCATATTGATAGTCTGTCTACCATTAATGGAATTATAAGACCAGGTATAGTACATAGACTAGATAAGGATACATCTGGTTTATTGATAGTAGCAAAAAATGACTTTGCTCATAAAGAGTTGTCTAACCAGTTAAAGAATAGGAATATTCATAGGGAGTATATTGCACTAGTGAATGGAGTCCTTCAGAAGGAAGAGGGTACTATTAATCTTCCAATAGGAAGGGATCCAAAGGATAGAAAAAAGATGACTGTAATAGGTACAAACAGTAAGGAAGCCATAACTAATTACTGGGTATTAGAAAGATTTACAAAATATACTCTTGTAAAGGTTAAGTTAGAGACTGGGCGAACCCATCAGATAAGGGTACATTTCTCCCATATGAAACATCCTATTATAGGGGATCCTGTATACTCTAATGGAAAAAATGAATTTGGACTAAATAAACAACTGTTGCATGCTAGAAAAATTGGGTTTATTCATCCTAGGAATGCTGAATATATGGAATTTGAATGTGAAATGCCTGAACAATTTAATAGCATATTAAATATTTTAAGAAGAAGGTGACTGTATGGTAACTAAAGCGGTAATCATGGATGATAAGGCAATATCTAGAGCTATTACCAGAATAGCTAATGAGATAATAGAGCGTAACAAAGGCGTGAATGGACTGGTCCTCGTGGGAATAAAGACAAGGGGAGTACCCTTTGCACATAGAATAGCAAAGAAGATATTTGAAATTGAAGAGGTTGAAGTGCCTGTATATCTACTTGATATTTCCCTATACCGAGATGATCTTGAAGAGATTAATAGTCAAGCAAAGGTTAATGATGATGAATTTGAAGGTGTGATAAATAACAAGATAGTAGTTTTGACCGATGATGTTATCTTTACCGGTAGAACTGTTAGAGCTGCCCTAGATGCTTTAATACATAATGGAAGACCTAATAAGGTTCAGCTAGCTGTATTGGTGGACAGAGGTCATAGAGAGTTACCAATAAGACCTGATTATGTAGGCAAAAACGTCCCTACTTCTAGAAATGAGAATGTAGGTGTACAATTTATTGAGACAGATAATGTGGATGAAGTGGTAATAAAAGAAAAGTAGAGGAGTATTAGTCCTCTGCTTTTCTTAAGTTTTGAATTATTTTTACCGATGGATTTACTATAATGGTCTTAAAATTATCATAGATTACCATACCTGTCTTTGCATTTTTAGGCTTTTTAACATTTTTCTTTTGACTATAGTCCACAGCTACATGACTTGAATTTTTACCCTTACTAAAATAAGCCGCAAGGGTTCCCGCTTCTTCAAGGGTGGATAAGGGAATTTCTTTTCCTTCTGATTAATCTGCCGGACAAACAAATCACGAGGGATGCTCTCGCTGGTAAGTTGAATA
>CAZTEN010000006.1:9807-18769 GCA_964612495.1 uncultured Tissierella sp.
CTGATCTTATAACCACATGACTTCCTGGCATATTTTGTACATGAAGCCATATATCCTCCTTGTGCGCTAATTTCATTGTTAGATAATCATTTTGTCTGTTATTCTTTCCTACTAAAATTTTAAATCCGTCACTGGAAATATAGTGCTGAGGATGTGATACTTCTTCTTTCTTTTTCTTCTTCTTGATTCTGCTGTTATTCTTCAAATACCCTTCAGAAATAAGTTCTTCCTTAATTTCATCCAATTCATAAATTTCAGTTGAGTTCTCAATACTAAGTAGTACATTTTCAAAATATTCAATTTCTGCTTCTGTTTCAGGTATCTGTTCTAATAGTAAATTATTTGCATTTTTTAATTTAGAATACTTCTTATAATATCTTTGAGCATTATCTGCAGGTGAAAGCTTATTATCTAGAGGAACTGATAATTTTTCCATATTTATATCATAGAAGTTCTCTAACTCAACTTCTTTTATACCCCTTTGAATTTTATGAAGGTTAGCGGAAATAAGGTCTGCATAAATTTTATATTTTTCCCTATCCATACTTTCAAAAAGCTCCTCTTTTTGCTTTCCTAATTTACTTAAGGCCCTATCAAGCTTGACGCCAATTGATTTTCTTATAGAATGGGATTTTTGAATGATTCTATCTATGACATCTTTTTTTCTATAGCAAATATCAAGAACTTGAGAAATGCTGTCTTTATAATATTTATTCTCTATACCAAATTGGTTTAAATCAAGGCTATGAAAGGCTATAACATCACTTGCCTCTCTATTGGTAATATACAGTGGAGTAAACTTTCCCTGAATTACTTTATCTATAAGATTCTTAAAGCTATCATATAGTCTTTTAATCTCATCCTTAGTTAGACTCATTATTGTTCGATCCATATCGATAGATTCTAAACAGATTTCACGGCTTATAAGAGGGCTGAGCCCTAAATAGTTATAATATATAAATTTAGATACAGATATGTTTTTAGCTTCATTTTCTATTAAATCCAAAAATTCTTCAAAATTTGTTTTTAAAGGATTCTTTTTATCCTTTATAGGTGGATTTTCATAAATAGTACCAGGTAGTATTTGACGAACCCTTGAAATTTCGTTAGTAACCCTTTTTATAGAATCAATTATTTTAAATGATGATTTGTCCATTAGAATTATATTGCTATGCTTGCCCATTATTTCTATTGCCAATCTCTTTTCTGTAGGTTGACCTAATTCATCTTGGGCTGATATATCTATGAAGACAACCCTGTCCATTTCGTATTGCTCTACATTCAAAACTATTCCTCCTGATATATGTTTTCTTAAAAGCATACAAAACATTGGAGGGGTCTCAGGGTTTTTCTTGGAACTAGATGTAAGATAGATTCTTGGATTATTACTACTGGCTGATAATATTAGTCTATAGTTAGTTCCATTTTTGTGTGTATTTATATAAAGTTCATCCTTTTCAGGCTGATATATTTTATCTACTCGACCTCCAAGAATAGTTGTTTTTAGTTCGTTTACTACTGCATTCGTTACTATACCATCAAAAGACATAATTTATCCTCCATTGACTAGAATAAGACAAGTATAACACTTAGAAGAATACCATGCAAATCATACTTTAGACAAGCTTTATACAAAATATTACAAATTTTGATAAAAAATATTAAAATAACTTAATATTTAGTGGCCTTTTATATTTAAATGATTTATAATTGTTGTAACACAAACATAAAATAAAGAGGTGTGCTTATGGTTAAGAGTATGACAGGCTACGGGCGTGGTGAAGTACAGAACGAGATATATAAATTCAAAGTTGAAATTAAGGCAGTAAATCATAGATATAATGATATAATTGTAAAAATGCCTAGACATATATCATATCTAGAGGAAAGCATTAAAAAAATTATTAAGGAAAAGATAAAAAGAGGCAAGGTAGATGTTTATATCAATCTAGAATATATCAACGAATCATCCATTGATGTAAAGGTGGATATCCCCCTAGCAAAATCATATAAATTAGCCTTGGAAGAACTGGTAAAAGAATTGAATTTAGAGGATAATATTAGATTAAATAATATTCTAGGTATCCCTGAAATAGTAAGTACTGAGAGAAAGGAACTTGATGAAGATTTAATATGGGTGTGTTTATTCACAGCTCTAGATATTGCCTTGAAAAATATTATAAATATGAGAGAGCTTGAGGGAAAAGAGCTAAAGCTGGATATATTGGAAAAACTATGTACTATTGAAGAGATTGGAGATAAGATAGAAAAAAGATCTCCTGATGTAGTCCTTGAATATAAGGATAAGTTAAAAGAGAGGATTAAAGTTCTATTAGAAGATAATGTAATATTAGATGAAGATAGAATTGCTAGTGAAGTTGCTTTTTTTGCTGATAGGTGCAGTATCAATGAGGAAATTGTAAGACTTAGCAGTCATATCAAGCAGTTTAGAACAATTCTTGAGGAGGATGAATCCATAGGAAGAAAGTTGGATTTTTTGACACAAGAACTGAACAGGGAGATAAATACAATTGGTAGCAAGGCAAATGATATAGTTATTACAAATCATGTTGTAACTATTAAAGCTGAAATAGAAAAAATTCGAGAACAGATTCAAAATATTGAATAATAGGGGGAGTTATGTCCATAAAATTAATCAATATAGGATTTGGAAATATTGTGTCTGCAAATAGGATAATTTCTATAGTTGGTCCTGAATCAGCCCCAATCAAAAGAATGATACAGGAGACAAAGGATAAAGGCTTGCTAATAGATGCAACATGTGGTAGGAGAACCAGAGCTGTTATAATCACTGATAGTGAACATATAATACTTGCAGCAGTTCAACCTGAAACCATAGCAAATAGAATAAATAACACAATAGAAGCTAATGAATAAAACAGAAAGATGGTGGATTAATTTGTCAACAGGATTTTTATTAGTTATCTCTGGACCTTCAGGAAGTGGAAAGGGTACAGTTAGTCAAGCACTTATGAGTAAGAGAGATGATATAGTATTTTCAATTTCTGCAACAACTAGAAAACCCAGGCCTAATGAGATAAACGGTGAAAATTATTTTTTCCTTACTCATGATGAGTTTGAAAAGATGAAGGAAGATGGTGAATTCTTGGAGTCAGCCTTCGTCCATACCAACTATTATGGTACTCCTAAGAAGTTTGTGATGGATGAAATTGAAAAAGGTGAAATAGTTCTACTTGAAATAGATGTACAGGGTGCACTTCAAGTAAAGAAAAATTATAAGAATGTTGTCTTTGTATTCTTACTTCCTCCTACTATGGATGAGTTAAGAAATAGAATAGTAAAAAGAGGAACAGAGACGGAAGAAGATATAAATACAAGGTTTACAAATGCTTTTAAGGAGCTGGACTTCGTAGGGGAATATGATTATTTTGTAGTAAATGACGAAGTTGAAAATGCTGTAAAGGATATTGAAGCTATTATTGTTGCAGAAAGATTAAGAGTAAAGAGACATAAGAATATTAAATTAAGCGTAATGAGCAAGGAGGGAAATAAATGTTAAATCCATCATTGAGAAATATATTAGATACCGGAGAAAGCAAATATACATTGGTTATCGCAATATCAAAACGTGCACGTCAGCTTATCGATGGTGCTAAACCAATGGTAGAAACTACTTCTTACAAACCGGTAACTATTGCTATGGAAGAGCTTTTGGAAGGCAAGCTAGAGTATGAAAGTACTAGCAGCTCTGAAACTAAGTAGGTGAAGTATGTTAAAGGGAAAGAATATATTATTAGGTGTTACTGGAGGAATTGCAGCATATAAGTCAGCAGATCTAGTTAGTAAACTTGTAAAGCAAGGTGCTAATGTAGATGTCATTATGACTGAAGGAGCAACTAAGTTCGTTACACCACTCACATTCCAAACCATGTCTGTCAACCAAGTTCATACAGAGATGTTTGGACTTATTACTAACTTCGATGTAGAGCATATATCATTAGCTCAGAAAGCGGATGTTATACTTGTAGCACCTGCTACAGCTAATACTATTGGGAAAATAGCCAACGGAATAGCTGATAATATGCTTACAACTGTTATAATGGCTTCTACTGCAAAGATTATTTTTGCTCCTGCAATGAATACCAATATGTATAACAATCCTATATATAAGGAGAATATGGAAAAATTAAAGGCTTTAGGTCATGAGTTTATTAGTCCCGGTGTTGGAAGGCTTGCTTGTGGAGATTATGGGGCAGGTAAAATGGCTGAGCCGGCTGATATTGTAGACTACGTTATTTCAAACTTTGTAAAAAAGGATCTTATTGGCGTAAAAATCCTTATAACTGCAGGTCCAACTATTGAGCCATTGGATCCGGTAAGATATATAACCAATCATTCAAGTGGTAAAATGGGATACAGCATAGCCCAAAATGCAATTGACAGAGGAGCCGAAGTAGTTTTAATAACAGGACCTACCAATTTACAACCGCCTAAGAAAGCAAAAATCGTAAGGGTAAGAACTACTCAGGATATGTTTGAAGAGGTTGGAAACTATTTTGAAGATTTTGATGTTCTTATTAAGTCTGCAGCTCCACTGGATTATAGACCAGAGACTGTAAGTGAAGTAAAGATAAAGAAGAAGGATGATGATGTTCTAAGCCTTAACTTAATAAGAAACCAAGATATTGCAGCTTTTTATGGACAGAAGAAGAAAAAACAGATAATGGTAGGATTTGCAGCTGAAACCAACAATGTTTTGGAATATGCACTGGGAAAAATGAAAAAGAAAAATTTTGATTTTATTGTTGCAAATGATGTAACCAGAGCAGGTGCAGGATTTAAAACGGATACAAATATAGCAACGATTATTAACAAAGATGGGTCCATGGAGGAATATCCTTTGATGGAAAAGAGTCAGCTTGCTAAGAAAATATTAGATAGGGTTTTGCTATTACTTGATGGGGCTAGATAATATATCTAGCCTTTTTTTGGAAAGGGATTGATTTTATGAGATTTGCTGAAGTAATCGTTGATAATAGAGCATCTGTTATAGATAAGCCATTTACTTATACAATCAATGCCTTTGAAGATGTTGCAAAGGAAGGTATGCGTGTAATAGTCCCTTTTGGGAGAGGAAATAAACCAATAAAGGGATTTATTATAAGAATTAAAGAAAGCATAGTAGATGATGATTATCTAGTAAAGAATATTATTGATGTAATAGATGCAGAACCATTAGTTTCAAAGGAATTGATAGACCTTGGGCTCTGGATGAAGGATAAGTATTTAAGTCCCTATTTGGATGCATTGCAGCCTATATTACCACCAGGAGACTTTAAGGAAATCCAAACCTATGTTGAGTTAATTGATTTTGACAAAAACAAAATTTACAATGAAGATGAATATAAGATATTTAATTATCTAAAAACACATGGAATAGTCAATTTAGAAGAACTGAGAAATGAACTAAGAATAGGGAATATTAATCTAGTCATAAAAAAACTTGAAGACAATCAAACAATCTGTCTCATTTTGGATATTAAAACAAGTATAAATAAGAAATATGAGAAATGGATAAAGATTGAGGAGCTTGATAGGGATAAGGGTCATAATATTATAGGTGTAAGAAGCAAGAAACAGCTTATCATTTATGATTATCTACTAAGCCTAGGGCAGATTTCTTTAAGAGACCTTCTTAGCTCGCTTTCTACAAGCTTAAGTACTTTAAAGGCCATGGAGGAAAAAAAGGTAATTACCATATTTGAAAGGGAAGCAATTAGAAATCCAATCACTCGTAATATAGCCAAATATAAAAAACATTTATTAAACCACCAACAATATTTGGTCTTTAGTAGTATAATGGCAAGCGTAAATGAAGATAAGAAGGAAAATTTTCTAATCCATGGAATAACCGGAAGCGGAAAGACTGAAATATATCTGCAATTGGTTGAAGAGATGTTAAAGCTTGGCAGGGATACTATTATTTTGGTTCCTGAGATTTCATTGACTCCTCAAATTATAGATAGGTTTGTGGGAAGATTTGGTTCTGAAGTAGCTGTACTCCACAGTAAGCTTAGTCAAGGTGAGAGGTTTGATCAATGGAGAAGCATTAGAGACGGGGATGTTAAAATAGTTGTAGGTGCCAGATCAGCTATTTTTGCTCCATTTTCCAATCTAGGGCTGATTATAATAGATGAAGAACATGAAAATACATACAAGTCCTCTCAAAACCCAAAATATGATACCATAGAGGTTGCCTTAAAAAGAAATGAGCTTGAAGCTGCATCTGTAGTCATGGGAACAGCTACCCCATCAATGGAAACATACTATAACTCGCTTCAAGGTAAGTATAAACTCCTTGAGCTAAAGGACAGGGCCACAAAGGGAGACCTTCCTGAGGTAGATTTGGTAGATATGAGATTAGAGCTTATAAATGGCAATAAATCTATTTTTAGCCTTCAATTGTATAATGAGTTAAAAAAAAATCTTGAAAATCAAAAGCAAACTATTTTGTTTTTGAATAGAAGGGGATTTTCCACATTTATATCTTGCAGATCTTGCGGTTATGTAGCAAAATGTCATAATTGCGACATATCGATGACTTATCACAGAAATATTGATAAATTAAGGTGTCATTACTGTGGTGAAACCGCTAAATCACCGGAAATTTGCCCATCTTGTGGGAGTAAATATATAAAATATTTTGGCATTGGAACTGAAAGAGTAGAAGACCAAGCCCGAGAATTATTTCCGGATGCAAGAATTGCTAGAATGGATAGTGATACTACTACTGAAAAAGGTAGCTTAGAGGTAATATTAGAGAAAATGAAAAGACGAGAAATTGATATACTTATTGGTACTCAAATGATATCTAAAGGACTTGATTTTCCTGACGTAACTCTAGTAGGTATTATTGCTGCTGACACTACCTTAAACCTTCCTGATTTTAGATCTCCAGAGAAGGCTTTTCAACTTATAACACAAGTGGCAGGAAGATCTGGTAGAGGCAATTATCCTGGAAAGGTAATTCTACAAACCTATAATCCTGACCATTACAGTATTATATTTTCTAAAAATCAGGATTATAAAAATTTTTATAATACTGA
Source organism: uncultured Tissierella sp. (assembly GCA_964612495.1). Taxonomy (GTDB): domain Bacteria; phylum Bacillota; class Clostridia; order Tissierellales; family Tissierellaceae; genus Tissierella_B. The sequence goes on from CAZTEN010000006.1 coordinate 16,896, forward strand.
GATAGTGCTTAGAAAGGAATTTTTATACCCTCCGTTTATTAATCTAATTAGTATCCTCATTTATGGTGAGAATATTTCAAAGGTTAAAGAAAAAAGTTTTATATTATATGATATAATTAAATCATATATGATAGCTAACCAGATGGATAACATAAATAAATTATTAATTGGACCTAATCCAGCTCCCATAGAAAGAATAAAAAAGAATTTTCGATGGAAGCTCTTAATAAAGGCTAAGGATGAAGAACTGGAAAGGCTTAAAACCCTTATCCATAGGGTATGTATACTAGATGAAAAGGAGATTAAAGATGGGATTAAATTTAGCATAGATATTAATCCTCAATCGATAATATAGGAGGAAATTAAATGGCGTTAAGAGAAATTAGACTTGATGGAGATCCTTTGCTTAGAAAAAAATCAAAGGATATAGTAGAAATTAATGATAGAATTAGGACTTTATTAGATGATATGGTTGAAACAATGATAGCTTCCAACGGTGTAGGTCTAGCAGCCCCACAGGTAGGGGTTCTAAGAAGAGCCATAGTCCTAGATATAGGTGATACACCTATAAAAGCTATTAATCCTGAAATTATTGAAGAAGATGGGAAAGTTTTAGATATGGAAGGTTGCTTATCTGTTCCTGGATACTCCGGTACAGTTGAACGACCTGAAAGAATTAAAGTAAAATTTATTGATGAAAATGGTGATAATAAGTTGCTAGAGGCTACAGGTCTTAGTGCTAGAATATTCTGTCATGAGATTGACCATTTAAATGGAGTGCTATATACTGACAAGGCTCTAGAAGTTTTTGAAAATAAGGACTTAGAAGAGGAAGAAGTAAACGAGGAGTAGATATTATGAAGGTAATATTCATGGGCACACCTGAATTTGCAGTGCCAACACTAGAAAAACTATATAATAAGGGTTATGAGATAGAATTGGTAATCACACAAGAGGATAAGCCTAAGGGAAGAGGAAAAAAACTTCAACCTACACCTGTTAAACATAGGGCTTTGGAGCTTGAACTGGAAGTATATCAGCCTAAGAACATAAATACTAGAGAATCAATAGATTTGATTAGGGATATTTCTCCGGATTTTATAATAGTAGTAGCTTATGGACAGATTCTAAAAAAGGACTTGCTAGAAATACCTAAATATGGTTGTTTCAACGTACATGCATCAATATTACCTAAATATAGGGGCGCAGCCCCTATTAACTGGGCAATTATTGAAGGTCAAAAACAAACAGGGGTTTCAATTATGAAAATGGAAGAAGGTTTAGATTCTGGGGATACTATTGTTATAGGCGAGATAAAAATTCAAGAGGATGATGACTTTATATCGATTCATGATAAGCTAGCTCAAATGGGTGGGGACTTAATGATAAGAGCCATGGATGATATTATTCAAGATAAAGCTGTATTTACCAAGCAAAATCACGAAATATCAACCTATGCACCTATGATATCTAAGGATATGGGTCATATAGAGTGGAATAACAGTGGACGAAATATTTTCAATAAAGTTAGAGGACTTAAGCCCTGGCCAAATGCTTTTACCTATTATGAAGATGAAATGGTAAAAATTCATCAGGTAAGTTTCATCAAGGATAAGGTAGATTTCCCATGTGGGACAATAGTTTCAGTTAATAAGACTGGTATAAATGTAGCAGTAATAGATGGACAGATAATTATAGAAAAACTTCAATTCCCGGGGAAAAAGGTATTGACAGTAGCTCAATATCTGGCAGGAAATAAAATTAAAATAGGATGCGTCCTAGAATAGGAAGGTGATAATATGTATGAATATGGTATATATGATATAGATTACTATATCTCTTATTTGATCTTTGTTCTACCGGCACTTTTGTTT
>CAZTEN010000007.1:0-17745 GCA_964612495.1 uncultured Tissierella sp.
ACCTACGCCATAAGATACTCTTCTTACAGTGAAAGTCTTTCTAGCTCCACCGCCCTGAACCTTTATGACGGTTCCTTCGTAAACCTGTACTCTTTCACGAGAACCCTCAACTACCTTGTAATGAACTTGAACAGTATCTCCAACATTAAAGCTAGGTATATCATCTCTTAATTGTTCATCTTCAATCATTTTAATAATATCCATTAGTATTCCTCCCTTCTCTAGACGTTCTTGACTTTTCACAGAGGACCGCCCTTTTTACACACTTTTCGTATTATAGCATAATTTATTTATATTTACAATTACTTATTTAGGTCTTTTTATTCTTCTCCAACATGTCAGGTCGCTTTGCTTTTGTTATCATTAAGGCCTGTTCTTTCCTCCATTTATGGATTCTCTCATGATCACCACTTAGTAATATATCAGGTACTCCTAAACCCATAAAATCTCTAGGTCTTGTATATTGAGGATACTCTAAAAGTCTATCATAGTGGGACTCATCCATAAAGGAGGCTTCACTAGATAGTACACCAGGAATTAAGCGGGTAATACAATCTATAAGCACCATGGCAGGAATCTCCCCACCCGTAAGCACATAATCACCTATGGAAATCTCCTCATCTACAAAGTTATCAATTATCCTATTATCTATTCCTTCGTAATGGCCACATAGAAGAATCAAATGTTTCTCTAAAGCTAATTCATTAGCTAAACCTTGATTTAATACCTTTCCCTGTGGAGAAAGATAAATTAATTTAGAACTCTTATTTTTCACATGATTGATTGCATCAAATATGGGTTCTGGCTTCATCACCATACCAGGTCCTCCACCAAACGGATAATCGTCTACTTTTTTATGTTTATTCTTAGAAAAATCTCTTATATTAGTGGTATTGATACTAATCTTTTTTTCGTCAATAGCTCTTCCAATAATGCTAAAGGCCTTAAGATTCTCGAAGAACTCAGGAAATAGAGTTAAGATATCTATTTTCATTCAATCATTCCTTCAAGAGGATCAATGGATATAATCTTTTCCTCAATATTTACTTCTTTAATGAAGGCTTTAACTGCTGGGATAAGGTACTCCTTGCTTTTTTCATTATCCTTAATTACATAGACATCGTTACTATATCCTTGCAAAACATCAACAATATCGCCAACATAGATATTCTTCATATCATAGACCTTGCATCCGATTAAATCAGAAATGAAAAAATGGTTATCTGGCAGTACAACTTTATTCTCATCATCTACATAAAGATATTGGTCCTTAAACTTAAGAATTTGATTAATATCATCATATCCCTTAAATTTTAATATTCCCATGCCCTTATGATATTTGACACTTTCAATAGTGACAGGGTGTTTTCCCTCACCAATGTATGCACTTTTTAAATAGCTAAATCTTTCTATATCATCGGTCAAAGGATATATTTTAACTTCACCCTTTATTCCATGAGTATTTATCAATTTACCTACAATAGTATACTCCATTTTCTCACCTAATCAATTATTGAATAATTTCTACTACAACTCTTTTATTGTCCTTTATAGCCGCTGCTTTGACAACAGTTCTTATAGCTTTTGCAATCCTACCTTGTTTGCCGATGACTTTTCCCATATCCTCTTGAGCTACCTTTAGCTCAATAATGACAGATTGGGAACCTTCAACTTCATTTACGCTTACTTGATCAGGATAATCTACAAGAGCTTTTGCAATAAACTCCACTAATTCTCCCATAGTACATACCTCCATGTTGAATTTAAGCTTCAAAGAAACTGTTATTACTTATCTCAAACTCTACTTAAACGAGTATTCATCTCGTTATTCTTCTGTAGTAGTTTCAGTTTTATCAAATAATCCATTTTCCTTAAAAAGTCTTTCAACTGTTTCAGTTGGCTTTGCACCATTCTTCATCCAGTTTATAGCCTTTTCATTGTCAACCTTAACAGTTTTGGGCTCAGTTAGAGGATTGTAATATCCTATTTCCTCGATGAATCTACCATCTCTTGGAGAACGTGAATCGGATACAACTATTCTATAAAAAGGATTCTTTTTAGCACCCATTCTTTTTAATCTAATTTTAACTGCCATTTTGTCACCTCCTAAAAACTTAATATCTATCTAGAAAAAGGGAAACCCTAGTTTTCCTTTTTTCTTCATTGTCTTTTCCATATCGGTAAACTTCTTCATCATTTTCTTTGTTTCTTTAAACTGCTTTAATAATTTATTTACCTCTTGGACATTTGTACCACTACCTAAAGCAATTCTCTTCCTTCTACTACTATCGATGATTTCAGGGTTTTCCCTTTCCTTCTTAGTCATAGATTTGATAACGGCTTCAATTCTGGCCAATTCCTTGTTATCTACATCTAATCCTTTTAAGGCTTTGGAGTTCATTCCAGGTATCATTCCTAATATTTGATCTAGAGGGCCCATGTTTTTCATCTGCTCCAGCTGATCAAGGAAGTCATCAAATGTGAATTGGGCTGTTCTGATTTTTTTCTCCAGCTCTAAAGCCTTCTTCTCATCTATATTAGCCTGTGCCTTTTCTATTAAACTTAAGACATCTCCCATTCCGAGAATTCTTGAGGCCATTCTATCTGGATAGAAGGGTTCCAACTGGTCTAATTTTTCCCCCATACCAACAAATTTTATAGGTTTATTAGTTACTGCCCTTATGGATAATGCAGCACCACCCCTAGCATCTCCATCTAGTTTTGTAAGTATTACACCTGTAATACTTAGCTTTTCATTAAAGGATTCAGCTACATTTACTGCATCCTGTCCTGTCATTGCATCCAAAACCAAGAGTACTTCTTTTGGATTTACAACATCATGGATGTTTTTTATCTCATCCATCAGAGTTTCATCAATATGGAGCCTTCCGGCAGTATCCACGATGATTACATCATTTCCATGCTTCTTTCCATGCTCTAGGGCAGCCTTAGCAATATCTACAGGATTGATTTTATCTCCCATTGAGAATACAGGGACTCCTACTCTTTCTCCTACTACTTCCAGCTGTTTTATAGCAGCAGGTCTATAGATATCACAGGCAACTAATAAGGGTCTTTTGTTCTGCTTTTTGAGATTATAGGCTAGCTTACCGGTAGTAGTAGTTTTACCTGCACCTTGAAGTCCACACATAAGTATTACAGTCGGTGGTGAAGATGCAAAATTAATCTTCACTTCCTTCTCGCCCATAAGCCTTGTCAATTCATCATTTACTATTTTAATGACCTGTTGGCCAGGAGTTAGACTTTCCATAACCTCAGAGCCAAGAGCTCTTTCCTTAACGGTTTTAATAAAATCCTTTACTACTTTAAAGTTAACATCAGCTTCCAATAATGCCAGCCTAACTTCCCTCATGGCAAGGTCTAAATCCTTCTCGGAAATCTTTCCCTTACCCTTTAGTTTTCCCAAGGCATTTTGAAGCTTTTCTGATAAGCTTTCAAAAACCATATTGCATCCTCCTGCCTATTCCAATATTTCCAATCCAATCTCTTCAATTTTACGAGCCTTATCCATTATAAGCTTATTATGATTGTCATTGCCGTAAGCCTGAAGTTCTTTTGTAATCTTAAGGATTTCTCTTATTGTATCATGGCTTTTATTGAATTTCTCCACAAGTCCGAGAATTTCTTCATAATGGTATAACTTTTGTTCAGACCTTTTTAGAGTATCATATGCTCCCTGTCTTGTTATATTGAGTTCCTCTCCTATTTCTGCAAGGGAAAAATCGTGTATATAATATAATTCAACGATTTGATACTGCTTTTCGCTTAGTAATTTTCCATAGAAATCAAACAGTATCCCAATCTCAACTAACTTAATCATTTTATCACCATAAACATAATAGTGTCAAGCTATTAACTTGACACTATTATTTTAATACATATACTTTTTCTTGTCAACAATTAATTAAAAATTGCTTCTACAAAATCATCTACATTAAATGTCTGTAAATCATCTATTTTTTCCCCTACTCCTACAAGTTTTACTGGTAAATTCAATTCAGTTTGTAAAGCAATAATTACTCCACCCTTTGCAGTTCCATCTAGTTTAGTTAGGGCAACACCGGAAATATTGGCAACTTCCTTGAAAACCTTAGCTTGATTGATAGCATTCTGTCCAGTTGTAGCATCCAGTACTAAAAGCACTTCCTTAGTCGCATCCGGATATTCTCTTTCTACAACCCTAAATATTTTATTTAATTCATTCATTAGATTTGACTTATTATGCAGCCTTCCAGCTGTATCGCAAATTAATACATCTGTATTTCTAGCCTTTGCTGCCTGAATGCCATCGAAAATCACTGCAGCAGGGTCGGCTCCTTCAGTATGTGCTATGAAGTCTACCTTACTTCTATTACTCCATTCTTCCAGTTGCTCAATAGCAGCTGCTCTAAATGTATCGCCGGCAGCTATTAGTACCTTTTTACCTTCCAGCCTTAAAGTATTTGAAAGCTTTCCAATAGTTGTAGTCTTTCCAACTCCATTTACACCTACTACTAGAAGCACTGCAGGAAGTGGGTCTAGTTTCAGTTCATTATTATTTACAGATTCCTTCATTAATTTTCTGATTTCATCCTTTAAAAGTTCTTTAACATCGTGAGGATCATTTACCTTCTCTGCCTTTATTCTACACTTTAGTCTATCTATAATCTCCATAGTAGTATTCATACCAACATCGGCTGTAACAAGAATCTCCTCTAGATCATCGAAGAATTCCTCGTCAACTTTCTTGTATGAATTAAGAATTCCTTCTATCTTATTGGACATATCATTTCGGGTTTTCGTAAGACCATTTTTTAGCTTTTCAAAGAAATTTACCTTCTTTACTGGTTCTTCAATTTGCTGAATTTCTTCTGCAATATCTTCTCTTGTTCCAACTGACTCCTCTAGAATCTCATTTGTTTCTTCTATTATATCTATTTCCTCTTCAGTTTTAAAAGAAAGTGCCTCTTTTTCTAACTCCTCTAGTGATATCTCATCTTGAACATCTTCATTAATTACATTTTTAGTTTCTAATCCAAATTGGTCACCCTCTTGACTTTCTAAAAATTCTCCAATTTCTTTTTCTACATAATTCTCTTCATCTGGATTCTTCTTCTTTTTCTTAAACCAATTAAACATAATTTTCCTCCTAGCTAGCTTCAACTAAATTATTTTTTAGTTTTATTGAGATTAGTTTACTGACTCCTTCTTCCTCCATAGTTATTCCATATAGTACATCAGCTATCTCCATAGTCGTCTTACGATGGGTTATTAAAATAAACTGTGTCTTATCGTTGATATTTTTCAAATAATTTGTATATCTACTTATATTTGCCTCATCAAGGGCTGCATCTATTTCATCCAATATACAAAAAGGAGATGGCTTGGTCCTTAGGATTGCAAAAAGTAATGCAACAGCTGTCAAAGATTTTTCACCACCAGATAGAAGAGTCAGATTTTGAAGTTTCTTACCAGGTGGTTGAACCTTTATTTCGATTCCAGATTTTAGAATATCCTCTCCATCTTCTAATTCTAAAGCTGCCTTTCCACCATTGAATAATACGGTGAAAACTTCAGTGAAGTTCTTATTAATTTCCCTAAAGGATTCGACAAATTGAATCTTCATCTGTTTCTCCATGTCTTTTATTACTTCTCTAAGGTTCTCTTTAGATAAATTTAAATCATCATGTTGATTTTTAAGAAACTCAAATCTTTCACTAATATTCTTAAATTCTTCTAAGGCAGAAATATTAACATTTCCTAAGGATTTAATCTCTTCCTTTAATTGTATAACCTCACCTTGAGATTTCTGAAGGCTATCGATTTCTCTTTCAAGCTTTACTGCCTCCTCAAAAGTAAGCTCATAGTCTTCAATAAGTTTTGTATGAGTGTTCTCAAATTGGAGCTCAAACCTTGCGAGTTTTACATCCAGACTACTAGTCTGTTTATCTAATTCAGATATCCTTTTATTAATGATTTTAAGTCTATCCTGTTCTTCATAGAAGGTTTTCATGAAAATCTCCTTCTTCTTAATTAGAGAATCCAATTTCTTAGATATTTTATCCTCTGAGGATTCATAGTCACTGATTTCTTTTTCAACACCTAACTTTGTAAGAGTTATGGTAGTTGTCTCCTCTTCAATTGAATTCATATTCTTTTGTTTATCTAATATTCCATTATGAAGTGTATCCTTTGTAATTTCATAACTCTTAAGCTGACTCTCCATAGATATTATAGAACTTTCCATTTGACTAGTTAAAATCCTAAGTTCAGTCAGATTTTTATTTATTTCATCACATTTATTCCTTAGCTCTAAAATCTTAGTATTATTATCTGAAGATTTACTCTTCATATCTTCAATTTCTTGCTGTAGAATGTTGTAATCTTTCTCTAGTTTGATTATGTTAGAGTTGAAATTCTCCATTTCATTATTAAGAGAATTAGTTTCCATGCCATTTTTCTCAATATCAGATTTTACCCTCATAATTTCATTAGTAATAAAGGCAAGTTGATTGCTTAACTCAATAATCTTTAAATCCATACTCCTTATGTGCGTTTCGCTTTGACTTGTATGGGAAAATATTAAATCAGATTTCTTTTTAGCAGAAATTTTCATCTTCTCAGTATTAAGAATTTCAAGTTGAAGTTTATCAATTTCTCTTTTAAGTTCTTCCAACTTACTCTTTCTACTTATAAGACTTAAAGACTCATTTGAAAAACTACCTCCTGTTATTGAACCACCTAAATTTAAAACTTCACCATCAAGGGTAACAATTTTAAACATATGTCTTTGTTTTCTAGAAAGTCTTATTCCGGAATCCATATCCTTTACTATTATAGTTCTACCTAATAGATATTCGAAGACTCCGGATAATCTAGTATCGTACTCTATAAGTTCATGTCCAAGTCCTAGAATATTAAATTCATCCTTAAGGTTATTATCTAAAATTATGGATTTACCCTTTATAATGGATACAGGAAGAAACGTAGCTCTACCAGATTTATTCACCTTAAGGAAGTCTACAAACTTTTTAGCATCTTCTTCTGATTCAACAATTACATTCTGAGCACTACTACCTAGACTAATATCAATAGCCTTTGCATAAATTGAATCTACTCTTAATAAATCAGCAACAATTCCAATAAACCCTTTATTTAAGTTTTTATCAGTCCTAGAACTCTTTATGATAGTCTTTATACTCTTATAATATCCTTCATAGCTAGATTCCATGTTATTATATAGGTTAAAATTAGTTTGAAGTTCATTAAGCTTCATCTGCTGTGAGTTGAGATGATTATTCACAACCTCTAATTCATTTAAGATATCTGTCCTTTCTTTGACTAAGACATCTAATTTATCCTTTTCATCATTTAAATAAGTGTTTGATTTTATTAATTCTTCCTTCAGCTGATTCTCTTTAAGGTTTAGACTGCACAACTTTTCTTTATCTGTATTTATTTCGCTGTTTAACTTTTCAATTCGTTTATCCATATTAAATTTAAGAGAATTTATGGAGTTTATTTCACTCCTCTTGTCAGAAGCAAGGTTGTAAAGCTTTATAATATTATTCTTATCCTCATCAATAATGGATTCCTCGCTTATGACTTTCTCATTATAATACTTTAATTCTTCTAATCTTTTATCTCTATCTTCGACTATTGCTTCTAGTTCTACCTCAATTCTGGTGTATTTATTTTTAATTTCTATAATAGAAAAGTCTAAATTCTTTAATTTTAATAAAGCATCTTCCTTCTCATTTTTAAGTCTTTGAAAATCTTTTCTTAGAAAGCTTTCCTTTTCCACCAATATATTTAATTGGTTTTTATTAGACTCATAACCTTGTATCCTATCAAATTTTATAGTTCTTGCATCCTCTATTTCTTTCTCGACACTTTCAATATTGGATTTTAGCAAATTATAATTTACTTCTATTTGATTCTTTTCTTCTTCAATTAAAATTAAATCAGAACTAAGCTTTTCTTTATCCTTACTAATATCTCCAATCTGCTGTTGCAATTTTTTAATATCCCTAATAAATAAATTAACCTCTAAAATTCTAAGTCTCTGATATAGTTTAGTAAATCGTTCAGCCTTATGTGACTCTCTTTCAAGCATATCCTTTTGATTAGAAATCTCATTGATTAAGTCCTTTATTCTTATTAAATTAGCTTCGGTTTTTTCAAGCTTTCTTTCAGATTCTTCTTTCTTTGTTCTAAATTTTATAATACCAGCAGCTTCCTCAAATATATTTCTTCTATCCTCTGGTCTGTTTGATAGTATCTCCTCAATTTTTCCCTGGCCTATGATGGAATAACCATCCTTTCCAATACCAGAATCCATAAAAAGTTCTCTTACATCCTTCAGTCTACATGAGTTTTTATTAATATAAAATTCACTTTCACCAGAACGGAACATCCTTCTAGTAACGGCTACTTCTGTATAGTCAACAGGGATCATTCCACTCTCATTATTAAAAGTAATGGTCACCTCAGCATATCCTAAAGCTCTCCTGGAGTCAGTGCCTGCAAATATTATATCCTCCATCTTACTCCCTCTAAGATTCTTAACACTTTGCTCGCCAAGTACCCATCTTATAGCATCAGAAATATTACTCTTCCCACTTCCATTAGGTCCTACTATGGCCGTTACTTCATTCTTAAATTCAATTATAGTTTTATCAGCAAAGGATTTAAACCCTTGAATTTCAACCTTCTTTAAATACAAGGCTATCACCCCATCATAGTTAAAGGTTTCCTATTGTTGGAAACCCTGAATTTTCTCAATCAATGGATTATTCTTTATATATTTATCCATCAATTCATACATATTTATTCTATCATAATACTTTCCAATTGTAATATTAAAACTATTAGATGTTATATCTTTTTCATATATCTTTATTTTACTGAATTTATATTTAGCTTTCCAATAATTAATGTTTGAAGACTTTTGCCCAGCAATAAAGGAAATTTTAGATTTATTCACTTCTATAATTAAATCTACATTTTCTGTTGAAACGTCCCTTTCTAAAAAAATATATTCAAATAACATCCTATATATATTGGATTCGACTAATTGCCTAAAGGCAGGGTGAAAAGGACCTGCTACTACTTCTCTTCCTAACTGTATATCCTCTGTAGGTTGAAGCCCTACCCTTATTACCTTGATATCGTTAAGATAAAAAAGCATTAAGAGTAAAGAAGATTGTTCAACAGCACTATCAAGGTCTAAGGGAATATAGGATTTATTTATATATGATCTTTCAAGGTGAGTATCACGAATTACTAAAGTAGGATAAATTCTAACACAATATGGTTTAAACTTTATAAATTCTAAGCAAGTCTTGAGCGATTTTTCTATACTATCTTCTGGTAGTCCTAACATCATTTGTAGACCTAGATTAAAACCAAATTGCTTTATTAGCTCACTAGCTTGATAGACTATTGAAGCAGAATGCCCCCTATCACTAGCTTTTAATACATTCTCATCTAAAGATTGTACACCTAATTCAATAGTATCTACTCCACAACACCTTAAATTGTTAAGAATCTCTTTGTTGATTGCATCAGGCCTTGTAGAAAGTCTAATTTCATTAATAATACCCTTCTTTTTGTATTCATAAGGTACTTTAAGAAGTTCCTTTTGAACATTAATATCGATAGCTGTAAAGCTCCCACCATAAAAGGCAACTTCTATAAAACCACCTTCTCTGAAGTAGTTTAAATGAGTTAATATAATGTTCTCCACATCTTCAACCTTTACGTTAGTGGAAAGTCCTGTAATTTTTTTTTGATTACAGAACACGCAATCATTTGGGCAACCAAGATGAGGAACAAATATAGGTATAATATAATGTTTAGACATAGTCTTCACCCATTAGAATTAGTGCTTCCTTAGCAGCCATCTGTTCTGCCTCCTTTTTATTCCTACCGATTCCAGAACCTATGGTCTGTTGATTTATGGTAACATCCATGTAAAATAGCTTATTATGATCTGGTCCCTCTTCCTTGGTTACTACATACTCTACTCTACCTTTAGCAACCTTCTGAAGCCTTTCCTGAAGCTCTGTTTTATAATCCACAAACAGGTCTCCCTTAGTTACTGCACGAACTATATCAGATTCAAAATTGGCTAATAGATAATTCCGTACTACTTCATAGCTACTATCCAGAAAAATTGCTCCAGTTATAGCCTCGCTAGAATCTGCTAAAATAGATTCTCTGTTTCTTCCACCGGTAGCCTCTTCTCCCTTTCCAAGATATAAGTATTCACCTAGACGCAACTTCCTAGCAATAAATGCCAATGATGGCTCACAAACCACCTTAGCTCGTATCTTTGTCAGCTCACCTTCTGGGTAAAAAGGATACTTATTGTATAAATATTCACTTGTTACAAGATTAACAATTGTATCTCCTAAGAATTCCAACCTTTCATTACATTTAGATATATGAAGTTTGTTTTCATTAGCGTAGGAGCTATGAGTTAATGCCGTTTCTAATAACTCAATGTCATTAAAGTAATATCCTAAGTTCTCTTGTAACTCTTTTAAGCTTTTCCTCTTTTGATCTTCAGATTTCACCAACATACCTCCAATTGAAAACTTGAGTTAAATATTCTACTACTTCATATCCTCCTGATTTTCCATTTGTTCACCTAAACTATCTGTAATAGTTTTAATTACTTCCTTTTCTATAAACGAAATCAGTTGCCTGATTCCATTCTTAAATGCCAAGGAGTCTGAGCTTCCATGTGCTTTAACTACAGGCATTCTAGTGCCTAGTAAGGGAGCTCCACCAATTTCTCTATAATCCATTATCTTTTTCATTTCTTTTAATTTTGGTTTAAGAAGCATAGCCCCAAGTTTTGATTGTGTATTAGACATAAAAACTTCTTTAAGATGGGAAAACATAGAAACAGCCATGCCTTCTGTTAGTTTAAGAATTACATTCCCAACAAAACCATCAGCTAGTATTACATCAGCTTCCCCTAATGGTATAGTTCTTCCTTCAATATTACCAATAAAATTCAAGTTTGAATTTTTAAGCATTTTATATGCTTCTTTAACAAGCTGATTTCCTTTTTCTTCTTCTGTCCCTATATTTACAAGACCTACTGTAGGATTAGTCTTTTTCATGACCTTCTCCATATAGACGGAACCCATAACTCCGAATTGACTTAAATACTCAGGTTTACAATCAACATTCGCTCCAGCATCTAACAATAGAGAAAATCCCTTTGTGGTAGGATACACGCTTGTTAAAGCCGCTCTATCTATGCCAGGTATTCTCTTAACGATAAAAAGTCCGCCTGCTAGAAGTGCACCTGTACTGCCAGCAGATATAAAACCATCTCCAAGACCTTCTACTAAAGCCTTAAGTCCTACAACCATGGAGCTATCTTTTTTTCTTCTGATTGCATTTGCTGGATCATCATCATTAGTTATAATATCTTGAGCATCAAGTATTTCAATATCCCCCAATGGATAATTATATTTTTTGAGTTCTACTTGAATAATATCTATTTTCCCTATAAGAAGTACCTTAATCCCATATTCGTTTACGGCTTCTACACACCCTTTAACAATTTCAATAGGTGCATTGTCGCCACCCATTGCATCAACGATTATTCTCATATTATACCTCCCTTCTTTACTAATACTAATTATATATTAAAATATATAAAAATATATAAAAAAAAGATAGTGAAGTTAATCACTATCTTTTTTATTCAACAACAATAACTTCTCTGTTCTTGTAATAGCCACAATTAGGACAAACTCTATGTGGTTGTTTTGTTTCATGACATTGTGGACATTCTATTACAGTAGCTTTATTAAGCCTATAAGATGAAGCTCTTCTCTTGTTCTTTCTTTGTTTTGAAGTTTTTCTCTTTGGCACTGCCATTTACAACACCTCCTTATTTCTTAGGAAAAAGTTCCTTTAACTTTTCCAATCTTGGGTCAATTGTATTTCCCATACAATTACAGGATTGGTAATTTAAATCTATGCCGCAATTAGGGCACAACCCCTTGCAATCATTGCTACATAGGGTTTTCATTGGTAGGGAACTAACAACATGACTCCAAATATATTCCTCAAGATTTAAATGACCATCCTCATAGAAAATGATCTCCTCAGATTCGTCCTCATCATTATACTTCCCTTTGTTAGTCATTAGTTTTCCTGATAAAACAGTGTTATATACTCTAGTAGTTGGTTTTAAGCATCTACTGCATTCATCTTCATATTTATATTGGATATCAACATGAAGTTCTGAATTGCCATCTACTTTATATATTTTACCATTATACTTAATTGGATCAATAATACGACCGGAATCTAAAGCTAGAACTTCATAAATCTCACCTTCCAGCTTATATGCATATTCATCTCCATCAAAAAAACTAGTTAAATCGTATTTCATTTATTTCACCTCATAAACTACCAAATAACATTATAATAAGGAGGTTTAATTTTGTCAAGAATTATCTGTTAGATACAAGCTCTAAAGTATCTCTTGCTATCATCAATTCCTCATTTGTAGGGATAACCATTACTGCTGTAGCAGTTAAATCCTTGCTAAGCACTTTTTCTATGCCTCTTACACCGTCATTTAATTCCTTAGCTACTCTAATGCCTAAGCATTCAAGTCCTTCACAAATTCTTTCACGCATTAAATCAGAATTTTCACCTATTCCAGCCGTAAATACCAAAACATCTATACGGCACATTTGAGCTGCATAAGCTGCTATATATTTTCTTACTCTATTTGCAAATATGTCTAGAGCAAGTTTTGCCCTCATATTTCCTTCTTGTTCAGCAATCTCAAGATCTCTAAAGTCACTGCTTATTCCGGAAACTCCTAATACACCTGATTTCTTATTAAGCATATTATTAACTTCCTCAAAAGTAAGATTTTCTTTATCCATTATAAATGGAATAATAGCAGGGTCTATATCTCCTGACCTTGTACCCATTGCAAGTCCTTCAAGTGGTGTAAAACCCATTGATGTATCTACAGATCTACCACCTTCAACAGCAGTAACACTTGAACCATTTCCTAGGTGACAAGTAACTATATTAAGGCTCTTAATATCCTTACCTAGTATTTTAGCAGCTCTTTGTGAAACATACTTATGAGATGTTCCGTGGAAACCATATCTTCTAATCTTATACTTCTCATAATACTCATAAGGAATAGGGTATATATAGTTATCTGCCGGAATCGTTTGATGGAAAGCAGTGTCAAATACTGCAACCATTGGAGTAGTAGGCATAAGCTCCTTACATGCGTTGATTCCAATAATATTAGGTGGGTTATGTAGTGGAGCTAATTCACTATTTTTTTCTATAGCTTCCATCACCTTATCATTAATGATTACAGATTCTGCGAAATCCTCTCCACCATGAACTACTCTGTGGCCAACTGCATTTATTTCATCAAGAGATTTTATTGCACCATATTCTGCATGAACAACTGCATTAAGAACTAATTCTAGTGCTTTTTTGTGGTCCTTCATTGGTTCTTCGATTATTACTTTATCTTTACCACTTGTCTCATGTTTAATTCTTGAACCTTCAATCCCTATTCTTTCAACTAAACCCTTAGCTAGTACTTCTTCCCCATTCATATCAATTAATTGATATTTTAGAGATGAACTTCCACAGTTAATTACTAAAACATTCATCGCTATACCTCCAGTTAAATAATCTTAAGTATCAGTAGAAATTGCATAGAAATTCCATCACGCCACTGAAACGAGGCAGGATATCTTTACCTCGTAAAAATACTCGTTATATCAATAGTATTACAAATTAGTTAAAAAATCAACAACATAAATTTCTTAAAATTGTTGTTTTTAATATTTTCTCTGGGATAATATATATTAAAATACATAGTTGATGGAGGAAAATATGAAAATTTTAGGCTTAATAACAGAATATAATCCTTTTCACCTTGGCCACAAATATCATCTAGAACAATCCCTTAAAATAACAAAAGCAACTCATTCCATAGCGATAATGAGCTCTTCCTTCGTACAAAGGGGAGAACCCGCTCTTGTAGATAAATGGACTAGGGCCAAGATGGCAATAGATAACGGGGTAGATTTAGTTATCGAGCTGCCTTTTGTGTTCTCTGTTCAGAGTGCAGAGCTCTTTGCATATGGTTCTATTAAAATATTAGATTCTCTTAATTTAGTAGATTGTATTTCTTTCGGAAGCGAAAACGGAGGATTAATAAACTTAATAAAGGCAGCAGAAATATTAGTAAATGAGCCTATAGAGTTTAAGAATAAGTTAAAAGAAAATTTAAACCATGGCATGGCTTTTTCAGCATCAAGAGGATCTGCTTTAGATTACTATATTAAATCACATAGTTCAAATGATGATTGTGATTATATTAATTTACTCAAAGAATCCAACAATATACTAGGAATTGAATATCTTAAAGCACTAATAAAAACAAAATCCTCTATAATACCTTTTTCTATTGGGAGGTTAGGAAACAAATATAAAGATGAGGAAATAACTACCTCTATAGGATCTGCCACAGGAATAAGGAACAGATTATACAGAGGCAGTATATCCTCTGTAAAAGAGTTTATGCCAGAAAGCTCCTATAAATATCTTTTGGATTTTCATGAAAATTATGGAATTTTCAACAGACTATCTAACTATGATGAAATACTCCGATATATATTAAGAATAAAAAGCCCAAATGAGCTAATGGGAATTATGGATATGGAGGAAGGTCTTGAGAATAGAATTTTAAGAATGAGTCTAAAACATTATAATATACAAGAACTCGTTGATGAAGTCACTACTAAAAGATATCCATCAACACGTATAAAGAGAATTATCATACATCTATTGATGAATCTTCAGCGAGATGAAATCAAGAGAATATATGGTTTACCTATTGAATATATAAGAGTTTTAGGATGCAATAAAAAAGGACTGGAAATTCTTCAAAGAATTAATAAGGCTAATGAAATATCTATAATCACCAAGTATTCTAACTTTAGAAAGCTTAGAAATCAGAATATAAACTCCTTTTTGGAGTATGAAGAAAAAGCCACTGATTTATTTTTCCTTGGAATAAGCAAGAACAAACCCTATGAAAAAATGGACTACATAACTTCACCATATATAGTGGTATGATAATTTGCTAATCAATTTAATGCAAAACTTAAAATAATTACTCCCCTTCTTACATATAGTTATATTAAGAAAGAGGGGATAAAATGCAAAAGAACAAATGGAATACCAAGGTTTTAATTACAGGACTAATTCTATTCTTCATTGCTATAGAAATAATAAAAGACCCTAATAAATCCATAGAAAGTGCAAAACAAGGGTTAAATATCTGGTTCAATATCCTACTACCATCCTTATTTCCATTTATACTCATTACTGATTTGATGATTTCCTTTGGTGTAGTAGATTACTTTACAAAATATCTAGAACCTATTATGCGACCATTATTTAATGTTTCAGGAATGGGTGCTTTTCCTTTATCCATGAGTATAATGAGCGGGTATCCTATAGGATCTAGAATTACAGCAAAGATTAGAAACGAAGGTCTAATCACAAGAAATGAAGCTGATCGATTAATTGGATTTTGCTCTACCTCAGGGCCTCTTTTTATATTAGGCTCTGTTACTATAGGAATGCTCCAAACGCCTAAGCTTGGATTTCTTTTATTGATACCCCATTATTTAGGGGCAATGACTATTGGATTAATATTAGGTATAACTAGTAGGGGGAAAAAAGATTATAAGTATAGAGAAGAGCATACCATGAATAGTGATTCTTTTATAAAGCCACGGCAAAAATCCGCAGGTTCCATAATAACTAAATCAGTTACGGATAGTATGAATGCTATAATAACGGTGGGAGGATTTGTAATAATCTATTCAGTTATTATAAATATCCTATTAGATTCTAGTGGATTTAATCTCATAATAAATACCTTATCTAAAATAACAAAAGTAGGAATTCCCAATCTAAAAGCCATTGTCGCTGGTATAATTGAGATTACTAATGGTTGTGCTATGATCTCAGGATTGGAGATTTCATTAATTAAAAAAATTCTCTTAATAAATCTTATAGTTGGATGGGGTGGATTTTCGATTCATAGTCAGGCCATAAGCTTTATAAGCGATACTGATATAGATACTAGAAAATATATCATTTCTAAGATCTTCCATGGACTTTCATCATTTGTTTATACATATTTGATTTATTTATTCTTCTACAAGGACAAAATTATAAGCACTTTCATTTCTAAAGAGCCTGTATTTCACATAAATACATCTAGCTGGTTAAAGATATTAACCAGCTCCACAACCTTGGCTTTGAGTTTAATTATGTTCTTAATAATATTATCCATATTTATACTGGAATTCAGGAGGAGAACTTAATCGTTCCCTCTGAGTTCCTTTCTGTTATCGTTAAGTAATTGAATAACCTCTTTTAAATTCTCTTGAGTCTCTTCCAATAGGGTGTCAGCATATTCCATTGCTCCTATTCTAATTTCCTTAGCACTAATCTGTGCTCTAGATATAATGTCTTCGGCTCTTTGATTTGCAACCCTAAGAATTTCATCTTCTTCAACCATCTCTTCAAGTTTATAATTTGCTTCATTAATCATATTGTCAGCATCTTTTTGTGCTTCTGCTAAAATTCTCTGTCTCTCATCCTTAATCCAAACCGCTTGCTTGATTTCATCAGGAAGTTTAATTCTGATTTCATTGATTATATCAAGTATTTCCTCCTTATCAACCATAACTTTACCAGTAAATGGCACACTTGTCCCAGCTTCAACTACATCTTTAACTTCATCAATAAGATCTAATATATCCATTTATAATCCCCCTTTGATTTTGACTTTTAAAGCATCTTCAACAACCTTTGGTACAAAACCAGAAACATCTCCACCAAGTTTTGATACCTCCTTTACGATGCTTGAACTTAAAAAGGAGTATTTCATATTCGATACCATGAAAAAGGTTTCTAGTTTTGGATATAGTTTTTTATTTGCTAAAGCCATTTGCATTTCATATTCAAAATCGGATACTGCTCTTAATCCTTTTATAATAATATTTGTATCAATTTTCTTTGCATAATCGATTAAAAGTCCACTAAAAGAATCTACTTCAACATTTTTTAAATGTTTAGTAGTTTCTCGAATCAAATCTAGTCTCTCTTGTGTAGTAAATAGCCCTACTTTAGAATTGTTTATTAAAACAGCTACAGTAACTAACTCAAACTGCTCAGAGCATCTCTCAATTATATCTATATGACCATATGTCAATGGATCAAAGCTTCCTGGATAGATTACTTTCATCATGACACCTCTCTATAAAAGGATAATGTTTTACTCCCATATTTACGAGAATCATACCTTTGAAGATGTTTTATCTCCATATCTGGATTGAAAATAGATTCATGCTCAATAATCAATTTTCCTTCTTTAGTTAATAGCTGATTATCGGCAACTAACTTTATCGAATTTAGGAGTAGATCATAATCCTTAAATGGTGGATCCATATATATATAATCAAACTTAATTCCATTAGACTTAAAGTATTTCAATGCACCAATAGCATCCCTTTTGATGATTATACTCTTTTCAATTAGGCAGGTATTATTTAAATTATCCTTAATAGTATCTATGCTCGATTGAGATATATCTATGAAATAAGCCAACTTGGAGCCCCTGCTTAGAAACTCTATCCCAAT
>CAZTEN010000008.1:0-272 GCA_964612495.1 uncultured Tissierella sp.
GAAAATATGATTATTAACACTCCTCCTGAATTCTTTATAAAGGCTGTATGGACATTATTAACTGTCCTGCTCTTACTTGTAATATATTATCTTATTCACATAGGCAACAACTTTATACCTGAAAGAAAGCGTATAAAGATAAGTAATACCAAGATAATACCTATTATTGGAGCAGTACTTGGTCTGTACTTTTTATGGTTTATATTTAAGAAATATAACCTATTATCGGACTTATTCTTTACAATTTGTTTATCAGTAATATTGGCATATAT